>NZ_JAALEC010000527.1:0-3589 GCF_014145205.1 Dietzia sp. DQ11-44 | reverse complement strand
TCATCGAGCCGGCCACGCCGTGGCCCGGCCCGGATCCCCGGCCGCTCGTGTCGTTCAACGTGACCATCGATTCGCTGGGGCTGACGTGCATGCCCTCGCACGTCCTGCCCCACAAGTTCAACATGGAACTGCCGCCCTTCCTGCAGATCCTCGCCGATCGTGGTTACGGGCTCGTCCTCACGGACTTCCAGGGCCCCAAGGCCGCCTACGCGGCGGGACGGGCCAACGGCCGGGCCGTCCTGGACGGGATCCGCGCGGCCCGCGCCTTCACCCCGGCCGGCGACCCGGGTCCGCTCTTCTCCGGGTCGCGCGTGGTCCAGGTGGGGTACTCCGGCGGGGGTATCGCCACGGGATGGGCCGCCCAACTGCAGCCGGTGTACGCCCCCGAGCTCACCGGTGTGCTCGTCGGGTCCTCCGTAGGCGGGGTCCCCGCCGACTACGCGGATCTGTTCGACACGATGGACGGGACGCTCGCCTCCGGCCTCTACCGCGCCGCCGTACTGGGGCTGGCCCGCGAGTACCCGCAGTTGTACCCGCTGCTCAACGACACCGGTGATGTGGTGGCGCACCAGCTCCGCGACGCCTGCGCGTCGACCAACACGGTCGGCGGACTCGCTCCCTTCCCGCTGTCGGCGCTCACCGACGTCGACCCCCGCACCGATCCCACGGTGATCGAGGTCATGGCGCGGAACCGACTGGGACGCGCCGACCCCGCCCACGGGGCGGATCCCCGCGAGGTCCCCACCGGGCCCGTGCAGGTGTGGCACGCCGACGCGACCGTCCCGATGGGCCCCGGCCCGGGCTCGTCGCAGGGCCCCGGGGACACCTTCGTCCCGGAGTGGACCGCCCACAGGCTGGTCGACGAGTGGTGCGCGGCGGGTGCGGACGTGGAGTACACGCCCGTGGCCGGAGAACACGTGACCGGCGCCTACACGGCGGTCGGACCCGCTCTCGACTGGGTCGACGCCCGCGCCCGGGGCGTGCCGATCACCACGGGGTGCCGCTGATCGCCGACCCCGGCGGTAACCTCGACCGGGTGAGCACCACGCAGCAGCCCCCCCCGGCCCAGTCCGCCCTGGACACCGAACTCAAGCGACTCACCGGCTGGGGACGCACCTCGCCGGCCGTGAGCCATGTGCTCACCCCGCGCTCGGTGGAGGAGATCTCGGCGGCCGTCGCGGCGGTCAACGACGCCAACGCCTCCGGTCCAGCACACCTGCAGCGCGGGGTCGTGGCCCGGGGACTCGGCCGCTCGTACGGGGACAGCGCGCAGAACTCCGGCGGCCTCGTGCTGGACATGAGCCGCTTCAACCGCATCCACGAGCTCAACGCCGAGAAGGCGCTCGCCGTGGTCGACGCCGGTGTGAACCTGGACCAGCTCATGCGCGCCGCCCTGCCGTTCGGCCTGTGGGTGCCGGTCCTGCCGGGCACGCGCCAGGTCACCGTGGGCGGGGCGATCGGACACGACATCCACGGCAAGAACCACCACTCGGCGGGGTCGTTCGGCAACCACGTCACCCGGATGGAGCTGCTCGTCGCGGACGGCCGCGTCCTCACCCTCGAGCCCGGTGGGACGTCCGACGACCCCGGGGGCACGCTCTTCTGGGCCACGGTGGGCGGCAACGGCCTCACCGGCGTGGTCCTCAAGGTGTGGATCGCCATGACCCGCACCGAGACCGCCTTCTTCCTGGCCGACTCCGATCAGACGGCCTCGCTCGACGAGACCATCGCGCTGCACACCGACGGCTCCGAGTCGAGGTACACCTACTCCTCGGCGTGGTTCGACGCGATCAGCGCACCCCCGAAGCTCGGCCGCGCGGCGGTGTCCCGCGGTTCGCTCGCCACGCTGGCCCAGCTCGAGGAGTACGCACCCAAGCTCGCCAGGGACCCGCTGGCCATGAACGCCAAGCCGCTGGTCACGTTCCCGGACGTGTTCCCCAACGGCCTGGCCAACAAGTTCACCTTCGGCCCCATCGGCGAGGTCTACTACCGCCTCGGCGGCACCTCGCGGAACAAGATCAAGACCCTCCCGGCCTTCTATCACATGCTCGATCTCTTCGGGGAGTGGAACCGCGCGTACGGGTCCGACGGCTTCCTGCAGTACCAGTTCATCGTCCCGCCCGGGGCGGTCGACGGGTTCAAGGAGATCATCGGCGACATCCAGCGGTCGGGCCACTACTCGTTCCTCAACGTGTTCAAGCTCTTCGGACCCGGCAACCAGGCCCCGCTCTCGTTCCCCATGGAGGGGTGGAACGTGTGCGTGGACTTCCCCATCAACGACCGCCTGAACGCGTTCGTCAACGAGCTCGACGCCAAGGTCATGTCGATGGGCGGCCGGCTCTACACCGCCAAGGACTCGCGGGTCCCGGCCGAGCGTTTCCACGCGATGTACCCGCAGATCGACTCGTGGATCGCCACGCGCCGCGGGATCGACCCCCACGGGGTCTTCGTCTCCGACATGGGCCGGCGTCTCGAACTGCTCTGACCCGGGGGCTGTACAGGCGGTCGTCGGCGGGCCCACAATAGGGTGACCCCGGACGACGAGGGTCGCCCGGAGGCCGATCGGGAGTCCGCCATGATCCTCCGCACCGTCGCCGCCGCCGTCGTCCTCGTCGCCGTCTCCCCGCCGTCCACCGCGTGGAGACGGGCACCGCGGAGGCCTCCCCCGGCCTCGCCCGCGGTCCGTCCACCCTCTCGGGGTACGCGCCCCGCCGGGTAGTCCCGGCCACCTTCCCCGTTCCGGCGGGAAGGCCTCGGTAGACTCCTGCGCATGATCAATGCCGTCGGCGTCCCCCAGACCCTGCTCCTGCTCGGAGGCACCTCCGAGATCGGCCTGGCGATCTGCGGGGAATACCTCCAGCAGGGGCCGATGCGCGTCGTGCTGGCCTGCCTCCCCGGAGACCCGGGCATCGAGGACGCGCGCGCCGAGATGACGGCCGCCGGGGCCACCGCCGTCGACGTGGTGGACTTCGACGCCGCCGCCACCGACTCCCACCCGGCCGCCTTCGAGCAGATCTTCGCCGGGGGCGACGTCGACGTGGCGATCGTGGCTTTCGGCCTGCTCGGGGAGAACGAGGAACTGTGGTCCGATCAGCGCAAGGCCGTGCAGATCGCCCAGGTCAACTACACCGGCGCCGTCTCGGTGGGCGTGCTGCTCGCCGAGCGGATGAAGGCGCAGGGTTACGGCCGGATCATCGCCATGAGTTCGGCCGCCGGACTCCGCGCCCGCCGCTCCAACTTCGTCTACGGCTCCACCAAGGCCGGACTCGACTCCTTCTACACGGGCCTGGGCTACGCGCTCGACGAGTACGGGGTGGACGTCCTGGTGATCCGCCCGGGTCAGGTCCGCACCCGCATGTCCGCGCACGTCAAAGAGGCACCGCTCACCATCAACAAGGACGACGTCGCCCGCATCGCGGTCAAGAAGTCCGGGGCGGGCAAGGGCGCCGTCTTCGCCCCCGCCGCGTTCGGCGGCGTCATGGCCGTGCTCACCCACGTGCCGCGCCCGATCTTCCGCAAGCTCCCCTTCTGACCATGCCGGTGGCGCTCCGGGGGCCGGGCCTGGCGGCCGCGGCGACGCTGCTGGCCG
>NZ_JAALEC010000526.1:0-1008 GCF_014145205.1 Dietzia sp. DQ11-44 | reverse complement strand
GCCCTCGTCACCCGGGGCCGGCCGGACTCGCCTCAGGCCAGCGGGGCGACCGTCCCGCGGGAGTAGCGGGTGATCTGCCGACGGATGCGCCGGTAGCCGCGGGCCTCGAGTGCGGTACGCAGCCTCGGGCTCACCGCGGCCGCCCCGTGGGTCACGAGGTTGGCCGGGAACACCAGGGCCGGATACCACGGAAACGCGGGCCGCCGGCCCAACTCGCGCATCCCGGCGACGCCGTTGAGGTAGGTCGCGAGGCTGCGGTGTCTTGCCACGTCCAGGCGGCGGCGCACCGGGGCGAAGCGGGGGAAGTCGGACAGTCCGTAGGACTCCAGCAGCGCCTCGGCGAGTACCGCCGAGTTGGCGTCGGGCGGCGGCGAGGTGCGCAGGAAGTGGTACATGTCCCGCAGGCCTCGACGCGGTCGGTCGTGGAGGAAGTCGGGGTCCACGCCCATCACGTGGCCGATCCAGCGCCACAGGTGCATGACTGCCCGCCCGTCGGCGCGTGAGTGCGGGATGCCCAGCACGAGGGTGCCCAACAGGAACGTCGCGGAGAACAGGCCGTTGGTGGCTGCCATGTCCGCCTGATTGATGGGCAGCCCCTTGGCCGAGGTGTCCCACCCCTTCGCGAGCATCGCGCGGTTGACCCGGGCGTGCATGAGCCGCACGTGCACGGTCATCTCCCAGCCGGCACTCCCCGGGCGCCAGCCGTCAGGTGCCGCGACCGCGTGCCACCAGGCCATGGTCTCCGCGACCCGCGTGGCGGTCCCCTCCCCGGTCAGGCGACCGGTCGAGGTGAGCACCTCGGTCGTGGCCGCCGGCCGGTAGCCGCCGAGGAGGGCGAGATCACCGAGCACATCCTGTCCGGTCAGCCCGGCGCGGAGGCAGACCCGGGCACCGTGGTCGGCGAGGTCGGGATCCAGCCAGTCGGGGATCCCGGTGACGGCGCCGACGAAGTCGCCCACCTCGGCCGGCTCCCCCGGGAGCGAGGACTCACCGGCCACCGCCGCCCTC
>NZ_JAALEC010000053.1:0-2407 GCF_014145205.1 Dietzia sp. DQ11-44 | reverse complement strand
CGCGACGGCGGACGCGGCGGCCGCCGACACACCGGGTCCGGACGGGTCCGGCGCCGGCGTGGGAGACTCGGACCGTGCGGTCGGCGATGGCGGAACGAGCGACTCGAGGTGAACCATGGACATGAACGATGAGAGCCGCGAGCTCCTGCTCATCTGCGGGATGTCCGGTGCGGGCAAGGGCACGGCGTCGAAGGTGCTCGAGGAGTTCGGCTGGTACGTCGTGGACAACCTCCCGCTGAAGTTCATCGGAGAACTGGTGGATCGGCTCGGCGAGACGGAGGAGGAACCCCGGAGGTTCGCGATCGTGGCGGACGTCCGCAGCCTGGGGTTCGACGAGCACATCGGCGAACTGCTGGGGCGCTTCGACGGACGCCCGCAGGCGAGGATCCTGTTCCTGGACGCCTCCGACGAAGCCCTGGTCAAACGCTTCAACAACGTCAGGCGGTCCCACCCCCTTCAGTCGGGTGACGGCCTGATCGACGGTATCCAGCGGGAACGCAAGGTGCTGGAGGGGATCCGCGGCCGCGCCGACGTCGTGGTCGACACCACCGCGCTGAGCGTCCACGACCTGCGGCACCGGCTCGAGAAGCCGTTCGGTGACCTGGGGTTCGACTTCCACCTCACCGTCGAGTCCTTCGGCTTCAAGTACGGGGTACCGGTGGATGTGGACATGCTGCTCGACATGCGGTTCCTGCCCAACCCGCACTGGATCCCGGAGCTGCAGGCGCACACCGGCCGCGAGAAGCCCGTCCAGGACTACGTGCTGGCGGACGAGTCCATCGAGGAGTATCTCCGCGCCGCGGTGACGATGATCGGTCTCGCGATGACCGGGTACCGGCGGGAGGGCAAGCGGTACATGACCATCGCGGTCGGGTGCACCGGCGGTAAACACCGGAGCGTGGCGATCTCCGAGTCACTGGCCGGGCGGCTCGCCGGCCTCGACTCCGTCGACGTCCACGTCCGGCACCGTGACCTCGGACGAGAGTGATCGCATGACCGACCAGGCCACGGTCGACGGATCCGACCGGATGGGATCACTCGTCGCGCTCGGCGGAGGACACGGGTTGTCGGCGACCCTGCGCGCCGGACGGATGGTGGCCGACCACGTGACCGCGGTGGTGACCGTCGCCGACGACGGCGGTTCCTCCGGGCGTCTCCGGCGCGAACTCGACATCCTGCCCCCCGGAGACCTCCGGATGGCACTGTGCGCACTCGCCGCCGACGACGACGAGCACGAGCAGCTGACCAGCCTGTTCCAGCACCGCTACGGCGGAACCGGTGCTCTGGCGGGCCACGCCGTGGGAAACCTCGTCTACGCGGGGTTCTGGGAACTCCTCGGCGATCCCGTCAAGGCGCTCGACGCCGTCGGGTCGATGCTCGGGGTGACCGGGCGCGTGCTCCCCATGTCTCCGGTCGCCCTCGACATCGCCGCGGAGGTCGTCGGCCTGGAAGCCGACCCCCGGGTCGTGCGCACGATCATCGGCCAGGTCGCGGTGGCGACCACCCCCGGCAGCGTGCGGCGGGTACGCCTCATCCCCGCCGACCCGCCCGTGGCGGAGGGCGTCGTCGAGGCCATCGAGGCCGCGGACATGGTCGTCCTGGGGCCGGGATCGTGGTTCACGAGCGTCATCCCGAACGTGCTGGTGCCCGAGATCGCGTCCGCCCTGGCCCGCACGGCCGCGACCCGGGCGCTCGTCCTCAACCTGGCGCCGCAGCACGGGGAGACCGCCGGGTTCTCCGCCGAACAGCACCTCCACGTCCTGCGCCAACATGCGCCCGAGGTCGACGTCGACGTCGTCCTGGTGGACCCGCGGATGCCGCTCAGCGGGACCGAGCGCGAGCACCTCGACCGCGCCGCGGCGGGCCTCGGCGCGCGGGTCATGGTGGCGGACATCGCCAGGACGGCACCGGATGGGACGATGAGACCCGTACACGACCCCGCACTGCTCGCCCGGGCGCTCGCCGCCACGGTGACGGCGGGGGCCGATGAATGACCGGAGAACGAAGGAGCAGGGCGTGTCACTGACCGCACAGGTCAAGTCCGAACTGGTGAGGGTCCCGGTGGGCAACTCCGAGACCAGGAAGGCGGAGATCGCCTCGCTCCTGCGGTTCGCGGGCACCCTCCAGGTCCTCTCGGGACGCCTGGTGATCGAGGCGGAGGTCGATTCGGGTGAGATCGCCGATCGCCTGTCCGGGGAACTCGACTCGCTGTTCTCGGTCCCCTGCGAGATCCACCCGATCGGGGGATCCGGGGGGAAGCCGGCCCGGAAGTTCGTTCTGCGGGTGATCGACCGGGGTGCGGACCTGACCCGCCAACTCGGCCTGGTCGACAGCGCCGGTCGCACGGTCCGCGGGTTGCCCGCCGCGGTGGTCGGCGGGTCCGTCGCGGCCGCGGAGGCGTCGTGGC
>NZ_JAALEC010000525.1:0-1531 GCF_014145205.1 Dietzia sp. DQ11-44 | reverse complement strand
GACTTCTGCGTGCGCGCGCTGGACTGCGGGGCCGTCACCGCCGGGGAGGTGGCCGAGCTGGCCGGTGTCGACAGGGCCGCGCTCGACCGGCTCCGGCGGCCGGGCACCGAACGGACCCTTGCGCCCGAACGAACCCATCCGCCCGAACAGTCCCACCACCGGGACCACGTCCACGACCGGGCGGAGACCACGACATGAGCGCACATGGTGTCCCCGAGATCGTATTCCGCGCACGTCGGGCGGTGATCGGCGCCGAGGTCGTGCCGGCCACCGTGACGGTCTCCGGCGGGATCATCCTGGCCGTAGAGACCGGTCCCGCTGCCCCGACCTCCCCGACGCCGGCCGGCACGGACGTCGTCGACCTGGGTGACGACGTGGTGCTGCTTCCAGGATTGGTCGACACCCACGTCCACGTCAACGAACCCGGCCGCACCGACTGGGAGGGATTCGCCAGCGCCACCCGCGCCGCCGCGTGCGGCGGGGTGACCACCCTGATCGACATGCCGCTCAACTCCAGTCCGGTGACCACCAGTCCCGCCGCGCTCGACGCCAAACTGGCCAGCGCGACCGGGAAACTGCACGTGGACGCTGGGTTCTGGGGTGGGGCCGTGCCGGAGAACCTGGGCCGGCTGCGCGAACTCTGGGATCGCGGGGTGTTCGGTTTCAAGTGCTTCCTGCTCCACTCGGGGATCGACGAGTTCCCGCCGCTCGATGACGTGCAGATGCTGGCGGCCATGGAGGAGATCGCCGGGTTCGGCGGACTGCTCATCGTCCATGCCGAGGACGCCGGGACCATCGACGCGCAGCCCCCGCCGTCCGGGCCCATCTACGCGGGATTCCTGGAATCCCGACCGGTCGCCGCAGAGGTCCGCGCGGTGGCGCAGGTCATCGACGGCGTCCGCCGCACCGGGTGCCGGACCCACATCCTGCACCTGTCGGCCGCCGACGCCCTGCCGCTGATCCGGGACGCCAAGGCGGAGGGCCTGCCCCTGACGGTGGAGACGTGCCCGCACTATCTGTCGCTGTTCTCCGAGGAGATCCAGCCGGGCGCCACCCACTACAAATGTTGCCCGCCGATCCGCGAGGCCGGCAACCGCGAGCGGCTGTGGGAGGGGCTGCGCGACGGGACCATCGACCTGGTGGTCTCGGACCATTCGCCGTGCGTTCCCGAACTCAAGCGCTTCGACAGCGGCGACTTCGGCCAGGCGTGGGGCGGAATCGCCTCCGTGCAGCTGGGCCTGCCGATCATCTGGTCGGAGGCGCGGCTGCGCGGACTGGGACTGCCCGACGTCGTGCGATGGATGTCCTCCGGCCCCGCGGAGTTCGCCGGACTGATCGACCGCGGCGCGATCCGCCCCGGGGCCCGCGCCGACCTGGTGGTCCTGGCCCCCGACGAGGCGTTCGTGGTCCTGCCCGAGCGGTTGCAGCACAAGAACCCCGTCACCGCCTACGCCCAGCGGGCACTCGGCGGCGTGGTGCGCGACGTCTACCTCGCCGGTCGGCGTATCGACCTCGACGGCCCCGCCGCCGG
>NZ_JAALEC010000524.1:0-2697 GCF_014145205.1 Dietzia sp. DQ11-44 | reverse complement strand
GGACTCCGTCGCCTCGGTGTCCCATGACGCCTCTGTGTGCCCCCGCGTCTCCGTGTGCCCCACCGCCTCCGTGTGCCCCGCCGCGCCCGTCACCTCGAGTGCGCCGGTGACCGACCCCGGCTCGGGGCGGAACGTGGCCTCGGTCCCCGCGGTCGGCTCGTCGACCGCGGGCCCGTCGTCCCATTTCCGGTAGCTCATCTGGGCTCCTCCGGCACGTAGGCCGGCGCGGGCATCCCGGGACTCGGGCCGAGCCCGGAGAGCCACGTGGAGTACATGCGGTTCCACGTGCCGTCGGCCCGGATCCGCTCGAGGGTCGAGTTGACCTGCCGGACCAGGCCGTCGGTGTTGTTACCGGGGGTCGACTTGGCGATGCCCACCCCGTACGGCTCCGCGTTGAGCTGCGGTCCGACGATCTCCAGGTACGGGTCCTGGGCGGTGATGCCAACCAGGATCGCGTCGTCCGTGGTGATGGCGTCCACCTGGTTCTGCTGGATGGCCACCAGGCAGTCGGCCCACGTGTTGACCGACAGCACCGTGAGCCGCTCCAGCTCCTCCCACAGTCGGGAGGCCGAGGTGGTGCCGGCCGCCACGCACACCCGCCGACCCTCGAGGTGTTCGATCTCGGTGATCCCGGAGCCCCGCACGGCCAGCACGCGCTGGTAGGCCTGGTAGTACGGCACGGAGAAGGTGATCAGCTCGCGCCGCGCGCACGTGATGGACATCGACCGGATCACCACGTCGACCTGGTTGTTCTCCAACGCCTCGATCCGGTTGACCGAGGTCAGGGAACGGAACTCGACCTGGCCGGGATCGCCGAAGATGTCCCGGGCGATCTCGCGGGCCAGGTCCACGTCGAAGCCGGTGAGCTGCCCGGTGCCCGGGTCACGGAAGGAGAACAGGTTGGAGCCCTGGTCCAGCCCCACGATCAGCCGCCCCCGCTGCCTGATGCGGGGGACGCGCTCCTCGGGCGGGGCGTCGTCCGGGCGCAGGCTCGGCAGCGGGTCGCAGGACTCGTCGGGGGTCACCTGGGGGAGTCCTGTCGGGCCGTCGGTGCTGATCACCGCTCCGGCCGGCAGCGGCATCACCGCGGACACCTCCGGGATCCCCACGTGATCCGACTCGGAGATCATCTCCCGGTCCGGCCCGCCGTCGCCGCCGCGCGCCTCGTCGTCGTCGACCCCGCACGCTCCGGCGAGCACCAGGGCGGCGACCAGAACGCCCCCGGTCACCACGCGGGCGGTCCGCCGCCCGGCCCACCACCTCATCCGCGCGCTCACAGGTACTCCCTGATCCGGGGTGCGATGCCCACGACCACGGCGAACGCGGCCAGGGCGGACAAGGCCATGATCAGGTCCGGCCCGGTGGCGGAGGTGCGCCGCGCGTTGTCGATGCGCGTGCGCAGCGTGTCGCGGGCTTCCTCGATGGCGTCCTGCATGGACTCGTCGAACTCGTCGAACGCGGCACCGGAATCGCCCTCCTCCTGGCCCGAGGAGATGGTGATGGCCCCCTGGTAGTCGCCCTGTTGGTAGAGCGAATCGGCGCGGTTCTGGGCGGCCATCCAGTCGTCCAGGGCCTCGATCGCGCTGGTGACGGCACCGTCGCCGTCCAGGCTGATGCGGCTACGGGACTGCTCGTCCGGGTCCAGGTAGACGGTCAACGAGTCACGGACGCCGCCGAGGATGGCGGCCCGCTCGGCCGCCGACCCCTCGGGATCGGTCCGGCGCACCAGGTTGAGCGTCTCCTGCGCGCGCACCTTCTGGGCGTCGATCCGCTGCCGGGTGAGCTCGTTCATCGGTGCCGCGCCCTCGGACAGGCCGCGCGCGTTGTTGTTGGCGGCCAGGAAGCCGGCGATCATGGTGAGCAGGAAGGTCGCCACCATGAGCAGCGAGGCCAGCGCCAACGCCGGGTTGACCCGCCGCCCGGTGATCTTCCACAGCCACTGCTGCAGCAGCACCAGCACCGCGATCGCCATCCCCAGCAGGATGAACGACCCCCACGGCGGCGAGGACCACTCGCGGTCGGACTCGCCCACCGAGGTGGACTGGCGGTCGTACAGGTCGGCGGCCGCCGGCAGGATCGTGTCCTGCATGAGCGTCGAGGCCGACGCGAGGTACGCCGAGCCGACCGGGTTGGCGACCCGGTTGTTGGTCCGCGCCGTCTCCACGAGGCCGGTGTAGGTGGTCAACTGGGCGTTGATGTGCGCCAGCTGGTCGATCGACTCCTCGTCCGAGCGGTCGAGGCCCAGGGAGGCGGCGATGATCGACGCCGACGAGGTGGCGATGGCCTGGAGGTACCGCTCCCTGAGCTCGGCGGGTTCTATCCCGCCGGTGATGAAGGCGGTGTTGGCCGCCGAGTCGGCGATGGTCAGGGAGCTGTACAGCGTCTGGGAGGCGTTGGCGACGGGCTCGACCTCGGCCAGCAGGGTCTCGTGATGGCTCTGGCGTTGGGTGATTGTCTGCGACGCCACGGTCCCGCCGAGCAGGATGGTGACGATCGCCGCCACCGCGAACACCGACATCCGCCCCGGTGTGGTGAGGACGTCGTTCCAGAACCGCGCGGCCCGGCGGCGGACCGGCCGGCGGGGGCTCGCGGCGAGCTTCTCGGAACCGGACCCCCCAGACGTTCCGGCACCGGACCCGGCACCCGGTCCCGACGACGACCCGGAGCGCGAGCCCGGACCGGAACCGGGTCGGGGGA
>NZ_JAALEC010000523.1:0-6037 GCF_014145205.1 Dietzia sp. DQ11-44 | reverse complement strand
AGCCCGACGCCGCACGCCGTGGCGGACGGTGCTCCTCCAGCCGTGGCCCCTCCGGCCGCGCGGCGTCGAGGCCCGCACCCACCTCGCCTACGGACCTGACGCCCGCGCGACCCGGTTCGACCTCTACACCGGGAGAGGGACCGAGAGCGCGCGCGGGGTGTTGATCCACATTCACGGCGGGCACTTCCGCGCGGGCGGGCCGAGCCGGGAGTCGCGGGCGATGCTCTTCGACCACGCGCTCCGCGGCTGGGCCGCGATCAGCACCACCTACCACCTCTCGTCCACGCCGGAGGCGGGCTTCCCGCAGCATCTCGTGGACGTCAAGAGGCTGATCCGCTGGATCCGCACGGAGGGCCCCGCGCACGGTATCCCGGCGGACGCCCCGATCGTTGTGGCGGGCAGCTCGGCCGGCGCGCACATCGCCATGATGACCGCTCTGACCGCCGGCGACCCGAGATTCCAATCCGGCTTCGAGGACCTGGACACCTCCCTGGCGGGTGCGATCGGGCTCTACGGCTACTACGGCCGTCTGGGCGCGGCGACCAAGGACCTCTCCGACCCGGTCCGCCACCCGGCGGAGGGCGCGCCCCCGATCGCGATCATCCACGGTACCGACGACATGTACACCCCGGTCAAGGGTTCGCGCAGGCTGGTGCGGCACCTGCGGGGCGGGTCGTCGAACCCCGTGGTCTACGCCGAACTCCCCGGCGCGCAGCACGGGTTCGACGCGGTGCAGTCCGCCCGCTACCTCGCGGTGATCGCGGCGCTCCGGAGGTTCACCGAGCCCCTCGCCGGGTCGGGCGTAATGTCGCCTCGGTGACGACCCACCGAGCGGGATCGCACTGACGAGAGAGGCCATCATGCCGTTGTCCGGCGAGTACGAGCCCAGCCCCAGCACGTGGGTGCGGGACCAGGTCGAGCAGTACGAGAAGAGCAACGGGGCGTCGGGCTCCGAGCTGTCGGGCATGCCGGTGGTCATCGTGACCACCGTGGGCAAGAAGTCGGGGAAGCTGCGCAAGACTCCCCTGATGCGGGTCGAGCACGACGGTTCCTACGCCGCCGTCGCCTCCCTGGGCGGCGCACCCACCCATCCGGTCTGGTACTGGAACATCAAGGCCCACCCGCACGTTGAGGTGCGGGACAAGGACCGGGTCGGTGACTTCGTCGCCCGCGAGGTGACCGGTGCGGAACGCGACCTGTGGTGGGATCGGGCGGTCGCGGTGTACCCCGACTACCGCGACTACCAGGAGAAAACCGAGCGGACGATCCCCGTCTTCGTGCTCGACCCCCGGGACTGAGGTCCCTCACCACCGCACCCACCGATCCCGGTGCCCTGCCACCTCAGGAGGCCTCGAATGACCCGAATCGCCCTCGTCCTCGGATGCGGTGGCACCATCGGGGGCGCCTGGACGATCGCGGCCATGCACGCCCTCGCCGAGCAGACCGGATTCGATCCCCGCGACGCCGACGTTCTGCTGGGCACCTCGGCGGGGGCCGAGTTGGTGACCATGGTGGGCGGCGGCGTCGGGGTCGACGAGTTGGTGGACATGCAGCGCGGACGGGCCCGGGACCCCAGGCTCCGCGAGCACATCGCGTCCACCCCGCCCGGCAGGCCGCCGCTGCCCCGGCCACCCCTGCTCAATCCCGGACTGCTGCGCACGCACTCCGGCCTGGCCGCCTACGCCGGGATCGCCCCCAGCGGTCGAGGCGACATGGGATGGCTGCAGCGGTTGGCCGAGGGGTTCGAGGTGGGCTCCTGGTTGCCCCACCCTGCCGCCCGGATGGTCGCCTACGACATCCGCGCCGGTGAGCGGGTCGTGTTCGGCGCACCGGGTTCGCCGATCGCGACCGTCGGCGAGGCGCTGCGCGCGTCCTGGTCGACCCCCGGGTGGATGACCCCGGTCCCCATCGGCGACCGCATCTTCGTCGACGGCGGAATGGGGTCGACCGCCTCCGTGGATCTGCTCTCGCCCGAGGACGCGGACCTCATCTACGTGATCGCTCCCATGGCGTCGGCTCCCGGCGTCCGTGTGCCCGGACCCGGCGGCCGGCTCGAACACCGCCTGATCCGACGACCGATGTCCGCGCAACTGGCCGCCGAGATCGCGGTCGTCCGCGCGCGGGGCACCACGGTGGTCCCGATCCTTCCGACGGCCGTCGATCTCGCGGGGCTGGGTGCCCACTTCATGAGCAGCACCCGCCGGGTGGCAGCGTTCGAGTACTCCATGAGGACAGCCCCGGACACCGTGCGCATCGCGCTGTCCGACGCAGGCGTCGGCGCGTGAACCCCGGCCGACGAGGCGTCAGCGGGCCGCCCGCCGGGTGACCGGTCGGGACCCGTCGCCGAGGTCCGGGTCGGGGAGACGGCGGCCGGGATCCGCGAGCCCCACCGGGTGCCCGTCCAGCGACAGCCGCCGCATGGACTCGAGCAACATGCGACGCGCGCTCGCGTTGACCGAGGAGACGCGGCTCAGGTCGAGGGTCACCTCGCCGTCACCAGGTGGGATCTCGGCCAGCCGACGCAACACCTGTTCGGCGCTCGCGAACGTCATCGGCCCCTGGAGGCGGAACGTGCGCCTGCCGGTGATCTCGTCGAACCGCACCGAACGGACGGCCTCGACCTCGGTCACCGTGGTGTTCATCAGGTGGAGTTCCAGGTCGCGCGAGAGCCGCTCGAACGTCCGGACCCCCTCGACGCTGTGTCCGTGGTCGTCGAGCCGCGGGGAGAAGACACCGAGGCCCACCTGGCCGGGCAGGGCACCGAAGATCCCGCCGGACACCCCGCTCTTGGCGGGGATCCCGACGGTGGACATCCAGTCGCCGGCCGCGTCGTACATCCCGCAGGTGGCCATGACCGCCAGCACCTGCCGTGCCACCGGCGCGGAGACGACGCGCTCGCGGGTGACGGGGTTGATCCCGCCGGTCGCCAGGGTCACGGCCATCACCGCCAGGTCGCGGACGGTCACCCGGTAGGCGCACTGGCGGGTGTAGCCGCGCACGGCCTCGTCGGGGTCGTCCTCGATGATCCCGCTGGCCCGGACCAGGTTGGCCATCGCCCGGTTCCGGAACGCGGTGCGCAGCTCGGAGTTCATGACGGCCGCGTCCACCTCCAGGCGCCGACCGGCGAACGAGGACAGCCCGGCGGCCAGTGCCTCGTCACGCTCGTCCTCGGTGGCGCCGACCGGCCCGACCAGGGTGTGGGTGGTGATGGCTCCGATGTTGATCATGGGATTCCGGGGCCTGCCGCTGATCCTCTCCAGGGAGATCTGGTTGAACGCGTCCCCGGACGGCTCCACGGCCACCTTCTCCAGGACCGCCTCGATCCCGCGGTCGCGCAGTGCCAGCGCGTAGGCGAACGGTTTGCTCATCGACTGGATGGTGAACTCGGCGTCCGCGTCGCCGGCGGTGTAGACGACGCCGTCCATCGTGCAGGCAGCCACGGCGAACCGGTCCGGGTCGACGGCCGCGAGTTCGGGGATGTAATCGGCGAGGTGCCCGTCCGCGCCCGTCGAGCACAGGTCGCGGATCTCGAGTAGGTAGTCAGGTACCGGGGTCTTCACGACCTCAGGGTGTCACGGCGCCCTCCGGTCGCGCGCCCCGACGAGTCTCTCCCGTGGGATCGGGGATGCGTCGCCGAGGTTAACGGCAGTACAACGATTGTGTCTCACCGGTTACATCTGTCGCATCAGTCCCGTCACACTGGGGTTACCCCCGACCCAAGACGAAAGGTTGCTCATGAAGCGGACGATCGCAGTAACGGGAGCTATCGGACTCGCAGTGTTCATGGGGGCGTGCGGCACGGACGACACGGCCGACGACGCCACCACCACTGAAGAGACCACCATGACCACGGAGATGACCACCGAGGAGACGACCGAGGAGGAGATGACGGAGGAGCCGGCGGCCACCGGCAACATCGTCGAGACCGCGATGGCCGCGGGGAACTTCACCACCCTCACGCAGGCGCTCGAGGCCGCGGGCCTGGTGGAGACCCTCGAGGGTCCCGGCCCCTTCACGGTGTTCGCTCCGACCGACGAGGCCTTCGCGGCGCTGCCTGACGGCCAGCTCGACGAGCTCCTCGCCGATCCGACCGGTGACCTGGCCCAGATCCTGCAGTTCCACGTGATCGAGGGCGACGTCATGGCCGAGGACGTCATGGGAATGGACGGCGAGACCGTCGAGACCCTCCAGGGCGGCGAGTTCACCATCGAGGTGGAGGGCGAGACCGTCATGCTGGTGGACGGAGCGGGCAACCGCATCACCGTCATCCAGACCGACGTGCCCGCCACCAACGGCGTCATCCACGCCATCGACGGGGTCATGATGCCCCCGGCCTGACAGGCACGACAGGGCCGGTAACCCGGCCGCGCCCCGGCTCGACCCGTCACGGGTCGGGCCGGGGCGTTCCTCTGTCCCGGGTGGTCGTGGGAGCCCCCGGAAAATTGGACGACCGTCCAATCGGGGGCCGGGTCAGACCTCGTCGTAGCGCTTGAGGTCCCGGGTCGCCGGACCCTCGAGGAGTTCGCCACACGCAGAGAACCGCGACCCGTGCCACGGGCAGTCCCACGACCGCTCCGCCTCGTTCCAACTCAGCGCGGCGCCCATGTGCGGGCACAGGAGCCCGACCCTGCAGGTCCGGCCGTCGTCCCCGGTCGCCTCGCCGATCGGCCGGAGGGTCGGCCGGGGCCGACGCACCGTCGCCTGAGCGGCGGTGGCCGCGAGCTGCACCGGGAGGTCCGCGTACAGCGAGACCGCGGTACGCAGGACGCCCGTGACCGAGGGCTTGCCGAAGGAGACCCGGGGCTCACGCCCGCTGAGCCGGTCCACCATGATGCCCGCCGCCGCCGGCGCGCCCGTCAGTCCCCACTTGCTGTACCCGCCGGCGAAGTGCACCCGACCCTTCCCCCACGGCATGGGGCCGGACTTGGGCACCAGCGTGACCGGGTGGAAGTCCTGCGCGGACCAGCCGTGGGTGAACTCGGCCCCGGGGAAGTGCTTGGCGGCGTACTCGCGCAGTGAGTCGATCTTGGAGTCGGTGCCCGCGGCCGTTCCGGTGCGGTGGCCGTTTCCGCCCACCAGCAGGACCTCGCGGTCCCCCACGGGCACGGTCCGAAGGGAGCGGACCGGGCTCTCGACCGAGCCGTACATCCCCTCCGGCAGCCCGCCGGGGTACTCGAACGCGCACAGGTAGGACCGCTCGGCCTCCATCGTCGCCGCGGTGGTGCCACGGTCCAGGGCCGGGGACGCGGTGGCCAGGACGACGTCCCGCGCCGAGCAGGTGCCGCCGTCACTGCGCACCTCCACGTGGGCGTCCCCGTCCTGCCCCCGCACGTCCAGTCCGGTGACACGGGAGTGCTCGACGATCCGGACACCGAGCGCCGTCGTCGCGCGGACCAGAGCCGCGAGCGCCTCGACGGGGTCGAGCTGCATCTGATCGGGCAGTTCCACGGCGGCCCGGGCGGGGAACGGCACGTCGATCCGGTCGTACCACCGGGCGGGCAGCCCGAGAGCGTCGAGTGTGCGCTTCTCCGAGCGCAGGGTGCTGGTCCCCTTGAGGCTGCGCGAGAAGGTGACCGCCCGGGGTCGCTGCACGTCCACCCCGTGGGACCCGCAGAACTCCGCCCACCAGTCCAGGCCGTACTGGTTGGCCTCCGCGTAGGCGCGGGCGGTCTCGAGACCGTGGTGCGAGCGGATGGTCGACAACCGGGTCCCCTGCAGGACCGAGACCTTGGCCGTGGTCGAACCGCTGGCGCCGGCGCCCACGGTGTGGGCCTCCAGCACCACCACGGAGCTGCCCCGTGCGGCCGCGATCAGGGCGGTGATCAGGCCGGTGAAACCCGCCCCCACCACCACGATGTCGACGTGTTCACCCTCGGGGAACTCCGCCACCGGGGGATCGATCGTCGTGCGTCGCCAGAATGATGTGCCCATCGTGCGTCTCCTCTGAGCTCGGTACGACCCTCGCGGCCACTGTAAGGCCGCACTCCTCGGCCCGCACCCGCTGAGGCGAACCGCCCCGGCGCACCTGCCGCCGATC
>NZ_JAALEC010000522.1:0-1021 GCF_014145205.1 Dietzia sp. DQ11-44 | reverse complement strand
CCGCCGGCACGCGCGGGCTCGCCTGCCGGGACTCCGTTGCCCACGCCCGAGGTGGCGCGTCCGAGCGGGGCGGCGTCCGGGCCCAGGATGGTGGCGCCCATGTGGTTCTCGAAGCCGGTCAGGGTCTGGGTGAGCCCGGCCATTTGCGGTTCCGCCACCAGCTCGCCGATCGAGCGGGTGGCCTGCGGCGAGGTGGTCACGTCGAGCAGGCCCAACCCGGGAGCGCGGGAGCCGTCGGCGACCATGAACCACTCGCCGAACACCTGCATCCCGGCGCAGATGGCCAGCACCGGCACCCCGCGCGCGACGGCCCGCTGCACACCGGGCGAGCCCGACAGGTGTCGTGATGCGAGCTTCTGGGCGGTGTCCTCGCCCCCGCCCACCGTGTAGATGTCACACGAGTCGGGAACGGCGTCGTCGAGGGTGATGCGGACGATCTCGGCGTCGTACCCGCGCCACCTCAGGCGTTGGCGCAGGATCAGGGAGTTGCCGTCGTCACCGTAGGTGCCCATGACGTCGGGCAGCACCAGGCCGATGCGCACGGTCGACTCGGTGGGCCGCGGGGAATCGGGAGAGACGGTGTCGAGCGGTGAGGCGGAGGCCCCGGCGTCGCGGTCGGTCATGGCTGCTGCTCCTTCCGGGCGGCGATCGCGCGTCCGAGGTCGCGGAACGCGGTGTAGTTGGCCAGCACCTCGACCCGGCCGGGTGGGCACCGCCTGATCGCGGACAACGGGTCGGGCTCGAGCTTGTGCTCGACCCCGGCGTAGCTCAGGCGCACCGACAGGTCCGCGGCGCGCTCACCGGAGGCGTACACGGACACGCCCTCGAAGCTCTCGAAGCGCACGTCCCACAACCACGACAGGTCCACGCCGTCGGCGACCTGCCCGTTGACCGCGATCACCAGGCCGTCCGCCGAGGTGTCGATCATGCCGAGCGCCTCCTGCCAGCCGGCCGGGTTCTTGGCCAGCAGCAGGTGCGCGGCGCGGCCGTCCACGTCCACCGTCGAGTAGCGGCCCGCCAC
>NZ_JAALEC010000521.1:0-1421 GCF_014145205.1 Dietzia sp. DQ11-44 | reverse complement strand
CTCCCGCCGCCCGTGCGCGGCGGCGGTGGAGGAGACGACGACGACGGCGCTCCGGCCCGACTCCACCGCGGTCCGCCCGGTGGCCGCGCGAGCCGACTCGTCGTCGGACTCCCTGGTCCAGTCGCCCCGCTTGCCGCCGGTCTTGGTGGCCAGCCTGACCCCGTCCATCGTGGCCAGGGGGTCGACGGCCTTGATCATGTCGTGCAGCGTCAGACCGGCCACCGACACGGCGGTGAGCGCCTCCATCTCCACACCCGTGCGGCCGGTCGTCCTGGCGGTGGCCGACACCCGGATCTCGCCGGCCGGCGCGTCGAGATCGAAGCGCACCTTGACCGAGTTCAGGGGGATCTGGTGACACAGGGGGATCAGCTCGGAGGTCTTCTTGGCGGCGCCGATCCCGGCCAATCTGGCGGTGGCCAGGACGTCGGCCTTGCCCAGATCGTCGCCCGCGACCATGGTCACCACCTCCGGCCGGGTGCGGAAGACCCCCTCGGCGGTGGCGGTGCGGGTGGTGACGGCCTTGTCGCCCACGTCGACCATCCGGACCCGGCCCTCGGCGTCGAGGTGGGTGAGCTGCGGCTGTGGGGTCAGCGTGGGCTCCGAGGAGGAACCCGGTCCGGTCTGGGCGTCAGTCATGGCGCCCACGCTAGTCGGCGGCGAAGGGGTGCGTGAGCGCCCGTCCGGGGGTGGTCCCCGGCGACCCTGACCCGGCCGGCGCGGGTTTAATCGGTGGCATGCCGCTGCTCTTCGACCCCATCCGAATCCGCGATCTCGAGATCCGGAACCGCGCGTGGCTCTCACCGATGTGCCAGTACTCGTGCGACGCCCGCGACGGCGTCCCCACCCCGTGGCATCTCGTGCACCTCGGCGCGCGGGCGCAGGGCGGGTTCGGACTGATCCTCGCGGAGGCGTCCGCGGTGGTCCCGGAGGGTCGCATCAGCGCCCACGACGCCGGGCTGTGGAACGACGCGCAGCGGGACGCGTGGGCGCCGATCGTGGACTTCGTGCACTCGCAGGGCGCGGCGATCGGGATCCAACTGGCCCACGCCGGGCGCAAGGCGTCGACCTACAGGGCCTTCCCGGGAGAGCCCACCGGCTCGCTGCCGGTAGAGGAGGGCGGGTGGACCACGGTCGCCCCCTCGGCGATCCCGTTCGGCGACATGGCCACTCCCGTCGCGCTTGACCTCGAGGGGATCCGCGGCGTGGTGGACGCCTTCGCCGATGCCGCGCGACGCGCGGATCAGGCCGGGTTCGACGTGGTCGAGATCCACGCGGCGCACGGCTACCTCGTCCACGAGTTCCTCTCACCCCTGTCCAACGAGCGGACGGACGAGTACGGCGGCTCCCGCGAGAACCGCGCGCGACTCCTGGTGGAGATCTGCGATGCGGTCCGTCAGGTCTGGCCCGCGGGCAAGCCGCTG
>NZ_JAALEC010000520.1:0-5535 GCF_014145205.1 Dietzia sp. DQ11-44 | reverse complement strand
CAGCTGCGCATCCGGGTATCGGACGGCGCACTGTCCGCCGCCGTCCTCGGCACCACCCCCGCCGCGGGACGGCCCGCGGCCACCACCACACCGCCCGAGCCCGCCACACCCGAGGAGCAGTCCTGATGTCCGACGAGCAAACCCCCGTCTCCCAGCTCGGCTACGAGGAGGCCCGCGACGAGTTGATCGAGGTGGTCCGCATCCTCGAGGCCGGAGGCCAGGACCTGGACGCGTCCCTGGCGCTCTGGGAGCGGGGCGAGGAGCTCGCCGCGCGGTGCACGGAGCACCTCGACGGTGCGCGTGACCGGATCGATGCGGTGCTGGGCGACGACGACGACGCCGGAAGCCGTACCTAGGAGGCCGTACCTAGGAGGCCACACCCCCCGCGCGCCCGGCCGGCCAGGGTCGATCTGGCGGCGGTCGAACCGGTGGCGGTCGAACCGCTGGCTACCGGCTGCTCGGGAGCGGTTCGGCGTCCTGGACGGCCGCGGCCAACGCCTCGAAGTCCGAGGTGGTGGCCGACCCGGTCACCGCCACGCGGACGTCGTCCAGGTCCAGCACCCACACCGGACGGACGTCGTCGCCGGTGTACACGGTCCACTCCTGCCCGGTCACCGGCACGATGGTCCGGCTCGGTCGCGGCCCGCCGTTCAGTGACCGGAACGCCTCCTCGGGGGCGTCGGACTGGACCAGTTCGACGAAGCTCCGCTCGCCCGTCACCCAGCCGACGTGACTCGAGGTGGTGTCGGCGAAGCTCTCGACCCGCCCCGAGTTCGAGGTCCACTCCTCCGGGACGTCCGGGGACCGGACCGGGAAGCCCAGGCTGCGCGCGTCCTGGCGCAGGGAGGCCTCGGCGTCGAACTCGGGGATGGCGCCCTGCTGTGGTCCGGACGGGCTGAAGGTGCACTGGCCCGCGACTCCGGCGAAGATCCCGACGATCGCCATGAGCACCACCACCGACCAGAACATGTCGCGGTTGCCCTGCAGGATTCTCGGTTTCGGCTCGGCCACGGCGTCCAGTATCCCACCCACCCGGGGCATGTCGGGCGCCTGGCCCCCGGCGGGCGTCGGGAGGTGCAACAATGAGCGCCGACACCCCATCGTGCGGCGAGTGGCCACGTCTGTTCGCGCGCAGCTATCCGAGGAGCCCGACGCCACATGTCAGACGCCCTACGCCCCGACCGTAACCTCGCCATGGAGCTCGTCCGAGTCACCGAGGCCGCCGCGCTCGCGGCCGGCCGGTGGGTGGGCCGGGGCGACAAGCTCGGGGGTGACGGCGCGGCCGTGGACGCCATGCGCGAGCTCATCGGCACCGTCGACATGGACGGCGTCGTGGTGATCGGCGAGGGCGAGAAGGACGAGGCGCCGATGCTGTTCAACGGCGAGAAGGTCGGCACCGGGCACGGTCCCGCGGTCGACGTGGCCGTGGACCCGATCGACGGGACGCGCCTCATGGCCGAGGGCCGGCCCAACTCGATCGCCGTCATCGCGGTCGCCGAGCGTGGCGCGATGTTCGACCCCTCCGCGGTGTTCTACATGCGCAAGATCGCCGTGGGGCCGGACGCGGTCGGTCACATCGACCTGTCCAAGTCCACCGAATGGAACATCCTGTCCGTGGCCAAGGCCAAGAACATCGACGTCGGGGACATGACGGTCTGCGTCCTCGACCGCCCCCGGCACGCCGAACTCATCGCGGAGATCCGCGCGGCCGGCGCCAAGGTCCGGCTGATCATGGACGGGGACGTGGCCGGCGGCGTCGCCGCCGCCTCGGACGACAGCTCGGTGGACATCCTCATGGGCATCGGCGGCACCCCGGAGGGGATCATCACCGCCTGCGCCATGAAGTGCATGGGCGGGGAGATCCAGGGGCAGCTCTGGCCGCAGGACGACGCCGAACGCCAGAAGGCCGTGGACGCCGGCCTCGACGTGGATGCGTTCCTCGGCACCGACGACCTGGTCAAGGGTGACAACTGCTTCTTCGCGGCGACCGGTATCACCAACGGCGACATGGTCCGTGGCGTCAGCTACCGCTCGAACGGCGCCGTCACCAGGTCGCTGGTCATGCGATCGAAGTCGGGCACGGTCCGGCACGTCGAGGCCCGCCACCGCATGGAGAAGCTCCGCGAGTTCTCGGCGGTCGACTACGGCCAGGGGACGCGCGACAGCTGACCCCACCCGGGCCCGCCGCGCCGAGAGCGCCTGCACGGTGCGGCGTGCCCGCCTACTCTGACCGTATGGCTGACCAGAGTGGATTCCGTATCGAGCACGACACCATGGGCGAGGTCCGGGTACCCGTCGACGCGCTCTGGCGGGCCCAGACCCAGCGGGCGGTGGAGAACTTCCCGGTCTCGGGCAGCGGTCTCGAGCGCGCACAGATCCGCGCCCTCGGCCTACTCAAGTCCGCCTGCGCGACCGTCAACGGCCGTCTCGGTCTCCTCGAGAAGACCAAGGTCGACGCCATCGTGTCCGCGGCCGGACGGATCGCGGAGGGTGAGGTCGACGACCACTTTCCCGTCGACGTGTTCCAGACCGGCTCCGGAACCAGCTCGAACATGAACGCCAACGAGGTCATCGCCTCGATGTGCGCGGCCGAGGGCGTCACGGTCCACCCGAACGACGACGTCAACATGTCGCAGTCCTCCAACGACACCTTCCCCACCGCCACGCATGTCGCCGCGACGGAGTTGGCGCTGACCGAGCTCGTCCCCGCGCTGGGTGTGCTGGCCGGGTCGTTCGAGCGCAAGTCCGTCGAGTGGCGGGAGGTGGTCAAGTCCGGCCGCACCCATCTCATGGACGCGGTGCCCGTGACCCTCGGCCAGGAGTTCGGGGGGTACGCGCGCCAGATCCGGGCCGGGGCCGAGCGCGTGTGCGCCACCCTGCCCCGGGTGGGCGAGCTCCCGATCGGTGGCACCGCGGCCGGCACCGGACTCAACGCGCCGGACGGTTTCGGCTCCGCGGTGGTCGAGGAACTGCGCTCACTCACGGGGCTCGAGGAGCTGCGCCTGGCGGAGGACCCGTTCGAGGCGCAGTCCGCCCGCGACGGTCTCGTGGAGCTCTCCGGTGCGCTGCGCACGATCGCCGTCTCACTCACCAAGATCGCCAACGACGTCCGGTGGATGGGGTCCGGTCCCATGACCGGGTTGTCCGAGATCCACCTGCCGGACCTGCAGCCCGGGTCGTCGATCATGCCCGGCAAGGTCAACCCCGTACTGTGCGAGACCATCTCCCAGGTCGCCGCCCAGGTCGTGGGTAACGACGAGGCCGTGGCCTGGGCCGGCGCCACCGGAGCCTTCGAGCTCAACACGGCGATCCCGGTGATGGCCCGCAACGTCCTGGAGTCCGCCCGGATCCTCACCACGTCCACGACCCTGTTCGCCGAACGCTGCATCGACGGGATCGAGCCCGACGTCGAGCGGATGCGCCGGTACGCCGAGTCCTCGCCCTCGATCGTCACCCCGCTCAACTCGGCGATCGGCTACGAGGAGGCCGCCCGGGTGGCCAAGCACGCCCTGGCGGAGGGGTTGACGATCCGCGAGGCCGTCATCGCCCTGGGCTTCGTCCCCGACCCGCTGAGCGAGGACGAGCTGGACCGCCGCCTCGACGTGTTGGGGATGACGGGCCTCGACCGCGAGCGCTGACCCCGGACGCGGCCTGCCGCACGGGGCCGCCGAGACCCGGTGAGGAACACCGCGCTGCGTGCCCGGTCCGGGCACGCAGCGCGGTGTCTGCTCACCCGTTGGTCATGCCGCGGTGATCCGGCGCAGCTCCCCCGGCTCGGCGTCCGGGTGGAACTCCTCGAGCATCGTGGTGACCAGTTCGGCGATCGCCGAGCGCTCCGGGCGGTTGAGGGTGACGTGTGCGAACAACGGATGCCCCTTGAGCTTCTCCACCACGGCCTGGATCCCGTCGTGACGGCCGACCCGCAGGTTGTCCCGCTGGGCCACGTCGTGGGTGAGCACCACGCGCGATCCCGTCCCCAGCCTGGAGAGCACCGTGAGCAGGACGTTGCGCTCGAGTGACTGCGCCTCGTCGACGATCACGAACGAGTCGTGCAGGCTCCGGCCGCGGATGTGGGTCAGCGGCAGCACCTCCAGGATCTCCCGGTCCATCACCTCGTCGATCACGTTCTCGCTGACCAGGCCCTCGAGGGTGTCGAACACCGCCTGGGACCACGGCGACATCTTCTCCGTCTCGCTCCCAGGCAGGTACCCGAGCTCCTGTCCGCCCACGGCGTAGAGGGGCCGGAACACCACGATCTTGCGGTGGCGGCGACGCTCCAGTACCGACTCGAGCCCCGCGCACAGGGCGAGCGCGGACTTGCCCGTCCCCGCCCGGCCTCCGAGGGAGACGATCCCGATCGACTCGTCCAGCAGGCAGTCGATGGCGATGCGCTGCTCGGCGGAGCGACCGCGCAGTCCGAACACCTCGATGTCGCCGCGGACGAGCTTGAGGCCGCCGCCGTCGGTGACGCGGGCCAGCGCCGAGGACGACTCGGTCTGGACCCGGATCCCGCAGTGCACCGGCGTCTCCACGTCCAGGCCGGCCGCCCGGGCCGCGAGGGGCGAGGCCCCGCCATCGGAGAACAGGGTGTCCACGAGGTCCTGGGTGGCGGGCAGGTTCGCGACCCCGCTGTAGCCGGTCAGCACCACGTCCTGGGCGTGGTACTCGTCGGCGGGCAGTCCCACGGAGCCCGCCTTGACCCGCAGCGGCACGTCCTTGGAGACCAGGACGGTGTCGAGGCCCTCGGCGCGGAGGTTGAGCGCGCACGCGAGGATCCGGGAGTCCTCCCCCGTGTTCCGGAACCCGGCGGGCAGGATCGCCTGGTCGGTGTGGTTGAGCTCGACCCGCAGGGTTCCCCCCTGGTCGGTGATGGGCAGGTCGCCGTCGAGCCGCCCGTGGCGGAGGCGCAGATCCTCGAGGAGTCGGAGCGCCTCGCGGGCGAAGTAGCCCAGCTCGGGGTGGTGTCGCTTGCCCTCCAGCTCCCCGATCACCGCGATGGGCAGCACCACGCGGTGCTCGGCGAAGCGGGTGACGGCCCACGGGTCAGAGAGCAGAACCGAGGTGTCGAGGACGTAGGTGCGTACGGTGTCGGTCACGGCGGACTCCTGGCCCGCGGCACCCGCGGGCGAGCTGGGGGTGGACCGGTCGGCCCAGGTCACCTGGTGGTGACGGGGCCGGGTGCCGGCCCCCTCCCGATCGAGTGGATCGATCATCGGCTGGGACCTCCCGACGGTCGGCTTCCCCACCGACCGTTGTGACCCACGCTACGCCCGAATCACACGAGTGTGAGTTAACTCATCGTGAATTTGTCGGTCTCGCCGGGGTCCGTGACGCACACCGGGTCACGGCACCCTCTCGAACGCGGCGGCCAGGCCCTGTCCGCCGCCCAGGCACATCGTCTCCAGAGCGAGCCGGCCCTGCCGGCGGGCGAGCTCGCGGGCCATCGTGGTGAGGATGCGGGTCCCCGTGGCCCCGACGGGGTGGCCGAGCGAGATCCCCGAGCCGTGCACGTTGAGCCGCTCGCGGTCGGCCGCC
>NZ_JAALEC010000519.1:0-2138 GCF_014145205.1 Dietzia sp. DQ11-44 | reverse complement strand
CACCATCGCCGACATCGCCTCCGACAGATCCGGAGCCTCGGGCACGTCCCCAGCAGCGCCGGTGGCGTGTTCACGCATCCACGCGGCCACCTCACCGATGCGCACCCCCGCTTCACGCTGCACGCTGCGCACGGTGACCTTGTCCCCTCGCGCGACGAGCACCCCATAGGCCCTGGCGATCTTCTCCGACGTCGACATAGCCATCTCCCCTCCGATCGGTAACGGGTAACCGGAAACGTTTTCCGTTACCTATGTTACCCGCCTGTGGCGTCCGGCGGGATAGTGCTCGCCCGGATATCGCCGGCGAGCGGGCGCTGCGGCGGGTCGTCGGCGCCCAGGACCCAGGCGACGACCCGAAGGCGATTCTGCCCAGAGGGAGGGGAGCGCCGGCTATCGGCGGTCAGGTTGTAGGTATCCAAGACGGCGGCCAGGGCGGTGTTGCCCGCCGGCGGGGCCACGGTAATCCCGGTGATTCCTCGTTCCCACAGCGACACCGGGATGTGGGAGCCCAGGTACGTGACTGGCGGTCGTGTGGCCAGTGAGTGGTGGTCGCTCGTGAGCGGGCTGTCGGGTGGGGCCGTGGGTGCGCGCTTACCAGTTCTTGGTGGGGTCCATGACGCGGGCGCGCGAGTGGCCGCGGATGCGGAAGCTGGGGTGGGCGAGTCCCTCGTTGACGAGGCGGCGGCCGACGTCGAGGGTGGCGGCGAGTTGATCGTCGGTGAGTGCCATGCGGTCATTGCGCAGGGTCAGGGAGACGACGCCGTTCCATGCGCCCCAGAGGAAGAGCGCGGTTTCTTTCGGCGGGTAGTCGGGCGAGGCCTCGCCCGTGGCGATGGCGCTTTCGAGGTGTGCTTGGAACCGGCCGAGGATCTCGTCGAGGCGGTCGCCGACTTGTTGGCTCAGCTCGTGGGCGCTGGCGGAGAGGCCGGAACCGTGGCCGTCGAAGGCGAGGAAGCGGAACGACCCGCGGTGGTCCAGGTAGAACCGCAGGTACACGTCGCTGGCGGCGATGACCTGCTCGAGGGGCGAGTACTCGGGACGGAGGGCCTCGTCGAGGTAGGTGCTGAACCGGGTCAGCGCGCGGTCGGCGAGGGCGAGCAGGATGCCGTCCTTGCTGCCGAAGTACTTGTAGAGCGCGCCCACTGACATGTCCGAGTCCTCGGCGATCTGCTCCATCCGGACGTTGCGCTGCCCGGAGACGAACGCCCGCTCGGCGGCGTCGAGGATGCGCTCGCAGTTCTGCGCGCGGCGCTTAACCATCCGGGGGCTGCGCCGCGGGGGCGCGCTTGCCGACTCGGTCACCTCCCGGATGCTACCGGGTCGAGGCCCCCCCGGCCCGTGAACGAGATTCACTAGGGAATATTCGTTGACAAAGTGGGTCGGGCGTTCCAGACTGGGTCACGAACGTGGCCGACGTCACAGTGGCGTCGAGGACGGCCACTCCACCGAGAAGAGGCGCGCCGACCCACGTAGAGACGGACGCACGAGGCGCCCGCCGCGGCCGTCTGAGCCCAGGGAAAGAAGCGTGACAAGAAGGCCACTGAGCCTGCGCTGACCAACGGAAAACTCAACGGGCCAAAGGACGTCAAATACTACGTATCAGGAGTTCACTATGGCAGTTGTAACCTTTGTCTCCCACGACGGCGAGGAGCACGAGGTGCCCTTGGAGGAGGGGCAGTCACTCATGCGGATCGCCGTCAACAACGCGGTGCCCGGAATCGACGCCGATTGCGGAGGCGAAGCCGCGTGCGGCACGTGTCATGTCATCGTTGATCCGCAATGGTCCGACGTGGTGGGCCTCTCGGGAGCAAGTGAAGAAGAGATGCTCTCAATGAACCCCGAACGGCTGCCGACCTCCCGACTGTCGTGCCAGATGACCGCGTCCGCGGATTGGGACGGCCTGGTCGTCCAGGTGCCAGAGTTCCAGATGTAACGACGTTCCAGATGTAACGACGAAAGACAAGGTGAGACACGTGAAGGTTTCCGATACGATCGGCGACAAGGTTCAGTCGGCCATCCCGATGGATCTGCAGATCCGGGGCGCCCATCTGTACGACAGGACTCGGCGCTGGGTGACAAGGACGAATGGGAAGAAGCTCTTCGTAGAGAAGCCCATCCCCCCCGTCGAGGACGTCGAA
>NZ_JAALEC010000518.1:0-326 GCF_014145205.1 Dietzia sp. DQ11-44 | reverse complement strand
ACCTCCATGGAGCAGGCCAATGGAGGGCCCTCCGACAACGACGAGCTGTTCAAGGGCATGGTCGACATGGCGCGTGGACTCAGCGCACTGTGGCATGACAAGGCCGCCCGCCTGGCGGAGGGAGAAGAGCCGGGTTTCGACCTGATCACCATGTTGCAGAGCGACGAGGCCACCAAGGACCTGATCGACCGTCCGATGGAGTTCATGGGCAATCTCGTACTGTTGATCGTCGGGGGCAACGACACGACCCGCAACTCGATGAGCGGCGGCGTTCTGGCGCTGAACCGGTTCCCAGACCAGTTCGAAAAGCTCAAGTCCAACCCTGA
>NZ_JAALEC010000517.1:0-335 GCF_014145205.1 Dietzia sp. DQ11-44 | reverse complement strand
CTCATTCGGTCTCGGGTTCGCGAGGTGCTCGACGGCTTGCCGGTGAATCAGCCTTTCGATTGGGTGCAGACCGTCTCGATCGAATTGACAGCTCGGATGCTCGCGACGCTCTTGGACTTCCCTTACGAGGAACGTCGCAAACTCGTGTACTGGTCAGATATGGCGACGTCGTTCGAGGAGGCCAACGGTGGTCCCGCGGACCTCGACGAGACGTTCGACGGGATGCGCGACATGGCGAGCGGTCTGAGTTCTCTGTGGTACGACAAGAAGGCCCGGACAGAAGCCGGGGAGGAACCCGGCTTCGATCTGATCACCATGTTGCAGAGCAACGAGAA
>NZ_JAALEC010000516.1:0-431 GCF_014145205.1 Dietzia sp. DQ11-44 | reverse complement strand
CTGATCCCCAACATGGTCTCCGAGATAATCCGGTGGCAAACGCCGCTGGCCTACATGCGCCGAATCGCCAAGACTGACACTATCTTGAACGGTCAGTTCATCCGTAAGGGCGACAAGGTCGTGATGTGGTACGCCTCGGGCAACCGCGACGAGCGTGTGTTCGAGCGGCCCGATGACTTCATCATCGACAGGGCCAACGCCCGTAACCACATCGCCTTCGGATTCGGCGTACACCGGTGCATGGGCAACCGACTGGCCGAAATGCAGCTGCGGATCCTCTGGGAAGAGCTGCTCCCCCGCTTCGAGAACATCGAGGTCGTCGGCGAACCCGAGTACGTGCAGTCCAACTTCGTGCGGGGTATCAGCAAGATGATGGTGCGCCTCACCCCGAAATCCGGAACATGACATCGCAGCGAGCCCTCATCATCGGT
>NZ_JAALEC010000052.1:0-10121 GCF_014145205.1 Dietzia sp. DQ11-44 | reverse complement strand
CACCCTTGGTCAGGCGTGGCTCCTCCGCGTGCTGTGCGATCAGCACACCGAGTCCCGCCGAGTACTCGAGGGCGCGGCGCATCACCAACGGGTCGTAGACGCACATGCCGTCGTCGGAGAAGACCCTGACCCGGGCCTCGCCGGAGGCCATCTGACCCATCTCGGTGAGCTGTTCCCCCTTGAGTCCGACGGTGACCGCTCCCACCGGGTGGATGTCGCACAGGCCCACGGACCGGCCGATCCGCCACACGGAGTCGGTGACGGTCTGGTTGTCCTGCGGAGGCTGGGTGTTGGCCATGGCGAACACCGCGGTGTACCCGCCCCGCGCCGCCGCCGCCGACCCGGTGGCCACCGTCTCGGTGTCCTCCCGTCCGGGCTCGCGCAGGTGGGTGTGGAGGTCGACGAACCCGGGGAGCAGGACGGCGCCGGCCATGTCGTGGGTCTCGACGTCGTCAGGGAGATCCTCACCGGCGTCCGGTCCGATCGCGGCGACGAGCCCGTCCCTGACGAGCACGTCGACGGGGTCGCCCTCCCCGTAGGGCCGGACCCGGCGCAGCAGCAGGGTCGGGGGTTCGAGGGCGCTCACTCGGGGTTTCCTTCCGTTCCGACAAGGGTGTGGAGCAGGACCGACATGCGTACGTGGACGCCGTTGGTGACCTGCTGGAGAATCGCTGACGACGGGGCGTCGGCGGTGTCGAACCCGATCTCCATCCCCCGGACCATCGGTCCGGGGTGCAGGACGATCGCGTTCTCGGGCAACCGGGACGCACGGGCGGGCCCCAGGCCGTACCGCACCGCGTACTCGCGGGCGGACGGGAAGAACCCTCCGTTCATCCGCTCGGCCTGGACACGCAGCATCATCACCGCGTCCGCGCCGGGCAGCTCGGCGTCGAGGTCGGTCGAGGCCCGGACCGGCCAGTCCCCGACCCCCACCGGCAGCAGGGTGGGTGGCGCGACCAACACGACCTCGGCACCGAGGGTCGACAGCAGCAGCGCGTTCGACCGGGCCACCCGCGAGTGCAGGATGTCGCCGACGATCACCACCCGGCGGCCCTCGATCCCCCCCAGTCGTTCGCGGATGGTCATCGCGTCCAGCAACGCCTGGGTCGGGTGCTCGTGCATGCCGTCACCGGCGTTGATGACCGAGGGCCCGACGCCGCCGGGGGCGACCCAGCCGGCGATCTGGAGGGCGGACCCCGAAGCCGGATGACGCACGATGAGCGCGTCCGCACCGACCGCGGTCAGTGTCATGGCCGTGTCCCGCAGCGACTCCCCCTTCTGCACCGAGGAGGCGCTCGCGGAGACGTTGATGACGTCGGCACTCATCCACTTGCCGGCGGTCTCGAAGGAGACCCTCGTGCGCGTGGAGTTCTCGTAGAACACCGTCAGGACGGTCTTGCCCCGGAGGGTGGGCAGCTTGCGGACCTCGCGCCCGAGGAGCGTCTCCTTGAGACGGCCGGCCTCGTCCAGGATCGACAGCGCCGCGTCGCGGTCCAGATCGGCGGCGGAGAGCAGATGCTTCACCTGGCGTCCTCCGGTGTCGGCCGTCTGAGGACCACGGCGTCGACGTCGTCCGTCTCCGTGAGCCGCACCGAGACGCCCTCCTCGCGCGAGGTGGGGACGTTCTTCCCGACGTAGTCCGCGCGGATCGGGAGTTCGCGGTGCCCGCGGTCGACCAGGACGGCGAGCTGGACGCGGGCGGGCCTGCCGAGGTCCCGCAGCGCGTCGAATGCCGCCCGGATGGTCCGCCCGGAGAAGAGGACGTCGTCGACCAGGATGACGGTCGCTCCGTCGATGCCCTCGGCCGGGACCGTGGTCGGGCTCATCGGGCGGTGGGGGCCACCGGCGAGGTCGTCGCGGTACAGGGTCACATCGAGTGAACCGGCGTGTACGGCGGCTCCGCTGAACTCCCTGATGCGCTCGGCCAGACGGTGCGCGAGCGGCACACCACGGGTGGGGATGCCGAGCAGGACGACCGGACCCGAATCCGGTGCGTCCGCGGCCGTGCGTTCGATGATCTGGTGTGCCAGGCGGGATATCGTCCTGGCGACGTCGTCAGACGTGAAGAGTGAAACCGAGGTCGTCTCCGGACCGTCAGCGCTCACCGATCACCACCTCCTTGTCCGCCTCGCTGGACGGCTCGTTAAAGGGATAGTTTTCGGACCGAACTCTATCAGTCCTCGGTTCCGGTCTCCGACGGGTCGGGGGTGGCCTCCGACACGTCTACGGCCGGCGCCGGGTCCAGCGAGGACACCGCGCGCTCGGCCGCCCGGATGTGCTCGGCGAGCCCGGCGATGCGGTCGAGGACGGCGTTGACGTAGGGCACCGACTTCTCGGCGGACAGGTCGGCGACCAGCAGCACCGACTGGTCGATCACGATGGCCGAGTCCACGTCCTCGGTGCCGAACAACAGCTCCCACGCCCCGGCGCGCAGCACCGCACGGTCCACTGCCGGGAGGCGATCGAGCGTCCATTCCCGCAGGTGCTCGGCGATCATGGTGTCGAGACGGTCCAACCGCTCCGCCACGCCCGTGACGATGTCCATGGTGTACGAGGCGACGTCGTGGAATTCCTGCGACTGCTCGCCCATCCGGCGGCGTTCCTCGGCGAGCGCCACCACGTCGGCGTCCCGGAGCTCCGCCTCGAACAGCAGGGCCACCGCGCGCTTGCGGGCCCGGAACCTCGATCCCCGGCGCCGGTGTTCTGCGTCATCCGCCATGGTCAGGCGTTCACCCGGCTGAGGTAACGGCCGTCGCGGGTGTCGATCCGCAGCTTGTCGCCCGTGTTGATGAACAGCGGCACGTGGACCTCGGCGCCGGTCTCGAGGGTGGCGGGCTTGGTGCCGCCGGTCGACCGGTCCCCCTGCAGGCCCGGGTCGGTGTGCTGGACCACCAGGTCGACGGCGACGGGCATCTCGGCGAAGAGCGCCACGCCCTCGTGCATCGACACCTGGACGCTGGTGTTCTCGAGGAGGAACCGGGCACCGTCCCCCATCACGGTGGGCGAGACGTTGATCTGCTCGAAGTCCTTCTCGTCCATGAGGACATAGTCCTCACCGTCGCGGTAGAGGAAGGTCATGTCGCGGCGGTCCACCGTGGCGGTCTCCACCTTGACCCCGGCGTTGTAGGTCTTGTCGACGATCTTGCCGGAGACCACGTTCTTGATCTTGGTGCGGACGAAGGCGGGACCCTTACCCGGCTTGACGTGCTGGAACTCCTGGATCTGCCACAGGTTGCCCTCCTCCTTGAGGACAAGGCCGTTCTTGAAGTCGGCGGTGGACGCCATGGTCGTTCTCCTTCGCGAGTCGTCGGCGGGCGGCCGGGGACCGGCGCCGCGCGCATGTTCTGTGGGACGGCTGCTCAGAGCACGCTGAGCGCCGTCGACGTGGTGGTCAGGGACCTACCGCCCCCGCCGGTGACGGCCACGGTGTCCTCGATTCGGATCCCTCCGAGGCCGGGGAGGTAGATCCCCGGCTCGATGGTGATCACATCGCCGTCGGACAGTGTACTCGCGGACCTGCTCGACACCGCGGGCGCTTCATGGACGTCCAACCCCACCCCGTGTCCCAGCGAGTGGCCGAAGTACCCGTCGAACCCGGCGTCGGCGATGATGCCCCGACTCACCGCGTCGAGCTCCGAGCAGGCCAGTCCCGCCCGGACCGCCGCCACCCCGGCGAGCTGGGCGCGTCTGACGACCTCGTAGGCGTCGAGGAGTCGGTCGGCAGCGCCGCCCAGGGCGACGGTGCGGGTGCAGTCGGACGCGTATCCCGACACCGTCGCTCCGAAGTCCACCACGACGAGATCACCGGCGGCGAGCAGCCTGTCCCCCGGGACATGGTGCGGGTGCGCACCGTTGGGGCCCGAGGCGACAATGGTGTCGAACGCCACCCCGTCGGAGCCGGCCCGTCGCATCGCGTGTTCGAGATCCGCGGCGACCTCCCGCTCGCTGCGGTTCACGGCGAGCAGGCCGTGGGCCAGGAGATGGTTCCATGACTCGTCCACGACCCGGCAGGCACGCTCGATGAGTCCGATCTCGACCGGGTCCTTCGCCCGCCTGACCTGCTCCACGAGCCCGCTGGTCTCGACGACCTGTGTCCCGGCGGCCCCGATCTTCTCGAGAACACCGCGCAGGGCGGACGCCGCGGACAGGGTCAGGTCGTCCGCCTCCACCGCGAGCGGGGCGTCCGCGGGACCCCGGCGACGTCCGAGCACCCCGGCGACGTAGTCCCGCGAGATCACGTGCCCGACATCAGGGGCCTGCTCGACAACCTGGAGCTCGTACCGCGAGTCCGTGCACAGGACCGCCTCGCCGTCGTCCTCCACGAGGACGGCCCCACCGGATCCGCGGAACCCGGTGAGGTAGGCGATGTTCCGTGGGTCGGTGACCAGGAGCGCACCGGCTCCCGCCTCGGCGGCCGCGGAGGCGACCGCAAGTCGACGGGCCGCCAGGCGGTCGTTCACAGCAGGACCCCGCCGCCGCTGGGCTTGTTCCCCTCGGAGATCGCGGCGTAGGCCGCCGTCATCAGGGACGGGTCGGGGGCCTCCATGCGCGCCGGCCGGGCCAGTCCGTCGAGGACCACCAACCGGAGGAAGCCGGAGTGGTTCTTCTTGTCCCCCGCCATCAGCTCGAGCAACCGCGGGAACGCGTCGTCGTGGTATCCGGTGGGTAGGCCGAGAGAGGACAGGATCGACGCGTGACGGTCGGCCGTCGCGTCGTCCAGACGACCGGCCAGGCGGGCCAGCTCGGCCACGAAGCACATCCCCACGCTCACGGCCGCCCCGTGCCGCCAGCGGTACTGCTCACGCCGCTCGACCGCGTGGCCGAGGGTGTGTCCGTAGTTGAGGTTCTCCCGGGGACCGGACTCCCTGAGGTCCCGGCCCACCACGTCGGCCTTGACCTGGATGCTCCGGCGGATGAGCTCGACGATCGTCTCCCCGGTCGGGTCGAGCGCCGCCTGCGGGTCGGCCTCGATGAGATCGAGGATCGCGGGGTCGGCGATGAAGCCGCACTTGACCACCTCCGCCATCCCGGAGATCAGCTCGTTGCGCGGAACCGACTCGAGTGTCGCGGTGTCGACGAAGACGGCGGCCGGCTCGTGGAAGCTGCCCACCAGGTTCTTGCCCGCGTCGGTGTTGATCCCGGTCTTACCACCGACGGCGGCGTCCACCATCGCGAGCAGCGTGGTGGGGATGTGGATCACGCGGACCCCGCGCATCCAGGTGGCGGCCACGAAGCCGGCGAGGTCCGTCGCCGCCCCGCCGCCCAGGCTCACCACGGTGTCCTTGCGGCCCAACCCGATCTTGCCGAGGACGTCCCAGCAGTACCCCGCCACTGCCAGATCCTTGCCGGCCTCGGCGTCGGGGATCTCCACGCGGTGCGCGTTGACGCCGGCCTCGGCGAGCTGCTCGCGCAGGGCCTCGGCGGTCTGGGTCAACGGAGGCTGGTGGAAGATCGCCAGGTTGCGCGACGTCGAACACGCCTTGAGGATCTCCGGCAGCAGTCCACGGCCGATCACCACCGGGTACGGATCGGCGGACCGCACCTCCACCACCACGGGGTCGGTGTCGTTCCGGTCTCGGTTCATGATGGACTCCCGCTCATCGCTCGACTACTCACGCTCGTACCCGTCTCTCGCCCGACTCACGATCGGTCCCCTGTGCCCCGGGCGTGCGGGTCACCGGACTCGAGCCTGTCGACGATCTCCGTCACCACCTTGCCCGAATTCCGGCGTTCCGTGCTCACCGTCGACCACGCCACCTCGCGGTACAGCGGTGACCGCTCGGTCAGCAACGCCTGGTAGCGCGCCGTCGCGTCCCCGCCCGCGAGGAGAGGACGGCCCGGACCGCGCGACCGACGAACACCCTCGGCCACCCCGATCGTCAGATGGATCACGCGGTGACCACGGAGCCGTGCGCGGGTGGTGGCCGAGAGCACCGCCCCGCCCCCCAGCGACAGGACACCGTCGAAGGACGCGAGCGCCTCCCCCACGACCTTCTCCTCGATCGCGCGGAACGCGGGCTCACCGTCGTCCGCGAAGATCTCGGGGATCGACCGCCCCTCGGACTCCTCGATCATCTGATCGGCGTCACGGAACGGCACGTCGAGCCTCCGGGCGAGCTTGCGTCCGATCGTCGTCTTGCCGGCACCCGGCGGACCCACCAGGACGGCGACCGGCCGTGCCGGATCGCTCATGCCGGATCCGAGTCCCAGTCCAGTCTCGCCGCCACGGCGTCGAGGTAGCCCTGCGCGTTGCGTCGGGTCTCCGACACCGAGTCCCCGCCGAACTTCTGCAGGACGGACCGTGCCAGGACCAGCGCGACCATCGATTCCGCGACCACTCCGGCAGCGGGGACCGCGCACACGTCGGAGCGCTGGTGGATCGCGGTGGCGCCCGACCCGTCGGCCATGTCGACCGTGCTCAGCGCGCGGGGGACGGTGGAGATGGGCTTCATGGCGGCGCGGACCCGGAGCGGCTGACCGTTGGTCATCCCCCCTTCGAGTCCACCCGCACGGTTGCTCCGGCGTCCCACACCGTCCGCTCCGCGCACCATCTCGTCGTGTGCCACGCTTCCCCGTCGACGGGCGGTCTCGAAACCGTCGCCGACCTCGACCCCCTTGATCGCCTGGATACCCATGAGGGCCCCCGCCAGTTGGGCGTCGAGGCGCTCCTCGCCGGACACGTGCGAACCGAGTCCGATGGGCAGACCGTGGACAACCACCTCGACCACGCCTCCGAGCGTGTCGCCGGCCTTCTTGGCGGCCTCGATCTCGGCGATCATCAGGTCCCCGCTCGCCGCGTCGAACGCGCGCACGGGACTGTCGTCGATGGCCGGCAGGTCGGCGAACGTGGGCTCGGGTCCGGTGTAGGGCTCGGAGGCGCCGATCGAGATCACGTGCGAGAGGACCTCGACACCCAGGACCTCACGCAGCAGCGCGCGGGCGACCGTCCCGGCGGCGACCCTGGCCGCGGTCTCGCGGGCGCTCGCGCGCTCCAGGACCATCCGGGCGTCGTCGAAGTCGTACTTCAACATGCCGGCGAAGTCGGCGTGGCCCGGGCGCGGTCGGGTGAGCACGGCCGCGCGGGCCTTGTCCTCGATCGCGTCGGGCTCGACGGGATCCGCCGACATGATCTGTTCCCACTTGGGCCACTCGGTGTTACCGACCTCGATCGCGATGGGCGAGCCCATGGTGCGACCGTGCCGGACGCCCGCGAGCACCCTCACCGCGTCGGCCTCGAACTTCATCCGGGCGCCGCGGCCGTAGCCCAGGCGGCGGCGGGAGAGCTGCGAGGCGATCTGCTCGCTCGTCACCTCGACCCCCGCGATGACGCCCTCGACGATCGTCACTAGGGCCTGGCCATGCGATTCTCCGGCGGTGGTCCACTTCAGCACGCCGCCGATCATCCCACGTCCGGGTCTCACCCGGCACATCAGGCCCGCGGCGCCGCCGAGGTCCGGGTCCGGGAGGCGACGGAGGCCTGGTGTGGCGTGGTGCCGGTGAGGCGCCGGAACGCGTGGATGAAGCTCGACGCCTCGGCGTATCCCAGGCGGATCGCGACGTCCTCGACCGAGAGCAGACCGGTGGCCAGCATCCGCTCCGCCAACTCGACCCGGACGTCGCCCAGCAGGCGCTGGTACGAGGTGCCCTCGTCCGCCAGCCGCCTCCGCAGCGTCCGGGGACTCATCCCCAGTGCGGCGGCCACGGAGGTCATGGGTGCCCCCTGGGAGAGACTCCCGGTGATCTCGACGCGGACACGGCTGCTCACCGGCCCGCGGGTCCGGCGGGTGGCGGCGAGGTCCCGGCAGAGCGCCTCGGCCATGGCCACCGCCCCGGCACTGCCCTGCGGGAGGGGTCGGTCGAGGTGGACGGCGTCGAAGACCGCCGTGACCCCGTCGCCACCACCGGGCGATGACGGCACCGTGCCCAGCCGCTCGCCGTAGGCGGCGAGGGTCTCGTCGGTGCGCCCACCGGCGAACGTGACCTCGGTGAAGGGCAGGCCGCCGGGGACGAGGTCCCGGAGAACGGAGTCGATCGCGAAGAGATCCCGATCCACGAGGAACTCGCGGACGTCCTCCGGGAGGGCGGCTCCCCCCAGCCGGACGACGATCCGGTCGCCGGTCGCCTCCACACCGAACGCGCTGAAGATGTAGCTCAGATCGATGAAGCGCAGTGTCATGGCGATCACGTCGCGGAGGGTGGGGCTGGACAACAGGGCGTATCCGAGGATCCCGAAGGTCGTCAACCTATAGGCGGCCCCGACTTCCGCGGCGAGCGCGGGGCGGTCACCAGCGGCGGCGCACAGGTTGCGGATCGCGGCGAGCTCCTGCGCCGGGGCCACCAGCAGATCGGGGGTCGCGAGCTCGGCGGGACTGAGACCGACCCCGCGCAGGATGGTCCCCGCCTCCACGCCGAGTGCGCCCCCGGCCTCGACGAGCACACCGATGCCGGTGGCAGAACGCGGGAAGTCCCAGTGCGCTACCGCGGGGCGGTCCCAGGAGGTCATGGCCGGAATTATGGATTATTCGTCCGGGAAAGTCTGTGGCCACGCCGGGCCGACCCCATACGGTCGCACCATGACTTCCTCCGCCTCACCCGCGAACAGCACCCGACGGCGCCCGCGCGTACTCATCATCGGCGCCGGATTCGGTGGCCTCGGCGCCGCCTACGAACTCACCCGAGACGACCTCGCGGACGTGACGATCCTGGAGAAGGCCGACGACGTGGGCGGGGTGTGGCGGGACAACACCTACCCGGGAGCGGCCTGTGACGTGCCGTCGAACCTGTACTCGTACTCGTTCCACCGCAAGACGGACTGGGGCCGCCGCTACGCCGAGCAGCCGGACATCCTGTCCTACATCCGCGAGACGGCGGACCGGTACGGCCTACGGGACAAGGTGCGCACGGGGATCGAGGTGACCTCGGCCACCTTCGACGAGGACACCGCCACGTGGACGGTGCTCACCGCCTCCGGCGAGTCGTTCGAGGCCGACGTTCTGGTCCCCGCGATCGGCCAGCTGTCCAGGCCGGCCTACCCGAACATCCCCGGGCTGGACTCCTTCGCGGGCCCGTCGTTCCACTCCGCCCGGTGGCGGCACGATGTGGATCTCACCGGCAAGCGGGTCGCGGTGCTCGGTACCGGGGCCTCGGCGATCCAGTTCGTCCCCCGGATCCGTGAGGCCGCGTCCCACGTGACGGTCTACCAGCGCTCGGCGCCGTGGGTGGTGCCCAAGCCCGACCGGGCCTACACCGACGCGCACCACACCGCGTTCGCCCGTGTCCCCGGCCTCGTCCCCGCGATGCGCGGGGCGATCTGGGAGACCACGGAGGCCATCGGCCTCGCCCTGACCTCCGCTCGTCCACTGGCGCGGATCCTCAGCGGGTTGGCCAAGGCCAACCTCAGGCTGACCGTCCGGGACCCGGAGTTGCGCGCCGCACTCACCCCCACGGAACCGATCGGGTGCAAACGGATGCTGTTCAGCAACGAGTGGTACCGCGCGCTCGCCCAGCCGGACGTCGACGTGGTGACCGACGGCGTCGCCGAGGTCGTCCCCGACGGGATCGTCACATCCGACGGACGTCTGCACCCCGCCGACGTCATCGTCTACGGCACCGGCTTCAAGGCCACCGAGTTCCTCGCGACCATCACCGTGCGGGGGCGCGGGGGCCGGGATCTGCACGAGCAGTGGCGCGAGGGCGCACGGGCGTACCTCGGGATGGCCGTCCCGGGCTTTCCCAACATGTTCCTGGTCTACGGCCCCAACACCAACCTCGGCAGCAGCTCGATCATCCTCATGATGGAACAGCAGGCCCGGTACATCCGTCAGATCGTCGAGGATCTGGCCCGGGCTGAGCGGCCCGTGGCACTCGAGGTGCGACGTGAGGTCGACGACGCCTACGACGCCGAGATGCTGCGACGCCTCGACGACTCGGTCTGGAGCGGGTGCGACTCCTGGTACAGGGTGGACTCCGGAAGGGTCACCACCAACTGGCCCGGGTTGGTCCACGAGTACCAGCGCCGGACCCGCACCGCGGACACCGCCGACTACGAGACCGTCGCGCCGCGTCGCTCGGCGGAGTCGGCGGCGGTCTGATCGCCCGCCCGGCGCCCGGTGGTGCCGGGC
>NZ_JAALEC010000515.1:0-3648 GCF_014145205.1 Dietzia sp. DQ11-44 | reverse complement strand
TGCGACGACGTCTGCGCGGCGCTGGACATCTTCGAGGGACGACACCTCGACGGCTCGATGGAGGCGATGAAGGACCCGATGCGCCGCGAGAACCACGCGGTGGGCCTGCTCGCGGGCGCGCAGGCGGCGGCCGACCCCACGGTGCTGGCACCGGAACCCGAGGGCATGCCGTCCTGGCTGCCGTGGGCCCTCGGCGGCGCGGGGGTCGTGGGCGCCGGCGCGATCGGTGCGGGCGTCGCGGCGAGCCGCAAGAAGAAGGCGGCGACGGCGAGGGAGCGCTACGACCGGGTCTCCCGCGAGTACGGGCGGGTCGCGGGGGAACTGACCGGGCTGGACATCCGCGCCAACTCGCTCACGTCCCCGCTGGCAGACGACGAGCTGCGGTCACAGTGGGCGGATGTGCGGGACCGATTCCTGTCGCTGGACACCGTCATGGGGCGGATCGGCGACCTGCGGCCGGAGTCGACCGACGCGGAGTTCCGCGAGAAGGCCGACGACATCGAGACCGCGCACACCACGGTCGATCAGATGGAGACGGCGGAGAAGAACATCGACCAGCTCTTCCGCATGGAGCAGGGTGACGCGGACGTGCGCCGCCGCCAGCTCGGCGAGCTCCACGAGGACATGCTGGCCGCCGCGCTGGGAACCGAGGACGAGCGTCTCGCCGCCGAGGCCAGGGCCCTCGACGCGCGGGCGGACGAGCTCTCCCGGGACACGCAGGCCGCCGACTTCATGGACCGCTACGCACGGCTGGTGGTGGACTACCGGCTCGTGGTGGAGGCCATCCGGGCCCGCGAGATGGCGGATGTCGAGGCGGCGGACGACGCGGGTGACCGCCACGCGCCGAGGCTGTACGACCGGGACTGGCGCGCCGGCTACGGCTACAACGGCTTCGTGCCGTTCTACGTGGTCTCGAGCTGGCACGCCCACGACGTGCAGGCGGCCCAGGCGGCGAGTTCCACCAACACGAGCTACTCCAACGCCTCGTTCTCCGGTGGCGGCGGGTCGAGCGGGTACTAGACCCCCGGCCCGCCTCAGCCCTCGACGATCTCGACCGACTCGATCGTGTGCACGGTCCGCGGCGCGCCCTGCGGGCTGCCGTCGTCCTCGATCGCCGTGACGGCGTCCATCCCGTCGGTGACGGTGCCGAAGAGGCTGTAGGCCGGCGGCAGGGAGACGCCGGAGTCGCCGGTGACGATGAAGAACTGGGAGCCGTTGGTGTCCGGGCCGGCGTTGGCCATGGCCATGGACCCGATCTCGTACTCGCCCTCGGCGGGGAGCTCGTCGGAGAACTGGTAGCCCGGTCCGCCGCTGCCGGTGCCCTGCGGGTCGCCGCCCTGGATCATGAAGCCGGGGATCACCCGGTGGAAGGTGATGCCCTCGTAGTACTTGTGGCGGGCCAGGAAGACGAAGTTGTTCACCGTCTCCGGCGCCTTGTCCTCGAGCAGGTCCACGGTCACCACGCCGGCGTCGGTGGTGATCACGGCGGAGTAGTCGACCCCGGGGGTCAGGCACATCGGCGGGGCGGAGTCGAACGAGGTGATGCGCTCGTCGGTGCCCTCGGCGGGCGGGCACTCGACCGCGTCGGCCGTTCCTCCGTCGGACGCCTCGGCCCCGGTCTGCGTCCCCGCGGTCGTGCCGGTGGCCGCGTCCTCGGCGGGTGAGTCATCGGTGCCGCACCCGGCGAGCGCCAGGGGCACCGACAGGGCGAGGATGCCCAGGGCGGTGCGGAGGGTCGGACGGGGCCGGGCTGTGGCGGAGAGCTGCATGAGACAAACCTACGTGGCGCGTCCACGCCGCTGAACCCCCGGTTCCGCGTGGTGGGAGGGATCGCCCCGGCCCGCCGGGTACGATCGACCCGGCTTTCGACTAGGGACGGGGACTCATCCATATGCACCACCACGGCCACCACGAACTGGTCGACGAGGTCGAGCGGTCGGTCGCCGGTCTCGCGGACCCGATCGGCCGGGAGTGCCTCCAGCGGGTCATCCTGCCCCGGGCCGGCGAGCCGCTGGACGTGAGATCGCTCTACCTCGCCGAGGCCCCCACCAACGCCCGCCGCGCCCACTCCGCCGGCCGCACCACCCTGAGCGTCGGCGCGGACTCCGAGGTCTCCTTCGCCACCTACTTCAACGCCTTCGCGGCGGCGTACTGGCGTCGTTGGACGATCCTCGGTGAGGTGGTCCTGCGGCTGACGATCCGCGGCGCCGGCCGTGTGGACCTCTACCGGTCCAAGATCGACGGCTCGCGCATCGCGATCACCGGGGACGTCGTGGGCGAGCCGGGCGAGTCGGGGGCGGACCGGGTCACGACGGTCGAGTTCGTCTGCGACCTGGGCCCGTTCGAGGACGGCGGGTGGATCTGGTTCGACCTCACCTCCGACACGGACGTCGAGGTGCTCGCCGGTGGGTGGTACTCGGCCGTGGACGCGCCGGCCACCCGCCCGGACGCGGGCCCGGACGGCACCCCCGATCCGTCGGTGCAGGTGCCCAACGACCGCCGGGTGACCGTCGGTATCCCGACCTTCAACCGCCCCGGGGACGCGGTCGCGGCGCTGCGGGCGCTCACCTCCGACCCCGAGGTGGACGCGGTCCTGGACGCGGTGCTCATGCCGGACCAGGGCGACCGCAAGGTGCGTGACGAGCCCGGGTTCGCGGAGGCCGCCGAGTACCTGGGCGAGCGCCTGCGTATCTTCGACCAGCCCAACCTGGGCGGCTCGGGCGGGTACAGCCGCATCATGTACGAGGCCCGGCGGCTCACCGACTCGCCGTACATCCTCTACATGGACGACGACATCGAGATCGAGCCCGACTCGATCCTACGGGCCCTGGCCTTCGCCCGTTTCTCGCGCGTGCCGATGCTGGTCGGCGGCCAGATGCTCAACCTCCAGGAGCGCAGCCACCTCCACACCATGGGCGAGGTGGTGGGCGCGCACGACTTCATGTGGACCGCCGCCCCGCACGCGGACTACGACTACGACTTCTCCCGGTACCCCCTCACCGACCGGGAGAACCCCAAGGAACTGCACCGCCGGATCGACGTGGACTACAACGGCTGGTGGATGTGTCTGATCCCGCGGGTGGTCGCCGAGAAGATCGGCCAGCCCCTGCCCCTGTTCATCAAGTGGGACGACGCGGAGTACGGCCTGCGGGCGCGCCGCGCCGGCCACCCCACGGTCTCCATGCCGGGTGTGGCGATCTGGCACATGGCGTGGTCGGACAAGGACGACGCGATCGACTGGCAGGCCTACTTCCACCTGCGCAACCGGCTGGTGGTGGCGTCGCTGTACCACGACGGCGACCACAAGGGCATCATGCAGTCGAGCCTCAAGGCGCTGGTCAAGCACCTGGTGTGCCTCGAGTACTCGACGGTGGCCATCCAGATCGAGGCCATCCGCGACTTCCTGCGAGGACCGGAGGCGCTCTACGAGCTGCTGCCGACGGCCCTGCCCAAGGTGCGGGCGATGCGCGCGCGGTTCCCCGACGCCGTGGTGATCCCCTCGGCCGTGGACCTGCCCGCGCCCTCCGGCGGCCCGGCCGGGATCCACTCCGAGCCCCGGGGCCCGGTCCGCAAGGCCCTCGCCCTGGGCAAGGGGCTCATCCACACCCTGAGCCGGGACGACAAGGCGCACCACGAGGTGCCGCAGGA
>NZ_JAALEC010000514.1:0-3251 GCF_014145205.1 Dietzia sp. DQ11-44 | reverse complement strand
CGCTGGCCGGGGCCGGCGTGGTCGCCGCCGCGGGCGCGGTGGGGGTCACCCTGCTCGCCGACCCCGCTCCGGTCTGGGCCAACCCCACGCGACCGGTCGCCGACGACCTCGACGTCTACGTTCTCGTCACCGACGGGATGCGGCCCGACGAGCTCACTCCAGTGCAGGCCCCCACCCTGCACCGGTGGGCCTCGGAGGGGACCAGGTTCACCGACGCGTCGTCGGTGATGATCGCCGAGACGCTCCCCAACCACGCGGCGATGGTCTCCGGGGTCCTGCCCGAGCGCAACGGGGTTCCCGCCAACTCGATCTGGGACCACGCCGCCGGAACCGACCGGACGCTCGACCGGCCCGACGATCTCCGCGCGCCCACCGTGCTCGACCGGATCCGCACCGAGGCGGGCCTGACCACCGCGAGTGTCCTGAGCAAGGACTACCTCCACGGACTGTTCGGCGGGCGCGCGAGCGTCCAGTGGGCGCCGTTCCCGCTCGTGCCAATCACCGACCACTCCCTCGACTGGTTCACCATCGAGGCCCTCAAGCAGACCATCACCGACCACGCCCCCCGGATGACCTTCGTCAACCTCGGTGACATGGACCGCTTCGGACACATGGACCTGTCGGGGACCTCCCTGCGACTGGCGCGCAACCAGGCGGTCGCCAACTCCGATCACAAGCTCTGGGACCTCGAGCAGTTCCTCCGCTCGACCGGCCGCTGGGAGCGCTCGGTGGTCATCGTCCTGGCCGATCACGGGATGGACTGGTCGGAGCCGCTGAGCCTGATCAGCGCGGCCGGTGCGATCGAGGCGGACCCGGCGATCCGAGGGCGGTTCGGAATCGCCCAGAACGGCGGGGCGGATACGTTCGCCTACCTCGGTCCCGCTCACGAGCGCGACGCCTCGCTGCGGCGACTGCGTGAGGTCGTGGGCGCGCTGCCGGGGGTCAACCGACTCTACGATCCGGCCGAGCTCTCGCTGGGTCGACTCGGCGGTGACCTGGTGGCCACGTGCCATCCCGGATGGCGCTTCTCCGACCCCACCCCGTTCTCCAACCCGATCCCCGGCAACCACGGGCACGAGGTCACCCTGGGGATCCCGTTCTTCGTCGGTGGCGGGCACCGGATCGTGCGTCGGGGCGGCACCGTCGACCGCCCGGTCCGCACACTCGACGTGGCACCGACCGTCGCCCGGCTGTTCGGCCTGGACCACGCGGGGATGGACGGCCGCCCGGCGCTCGAGGCGTTCCACCTCTGAGGCCGAGGCGGCTGGTCGGGCGGCTACCCGGCTGACGCGGGCTCCGCCTGGGTCCCCTGACCGCGGGTCACGGGCTTGGCGTCGATTCCCGACTCCTTGCGCTGCTGCGTGGTGATGGGCGCGGGAGCGTCGGTGAGCGGGTCGACACCGCCGCCGGACTTCGGGAAGGCGATGACGTCGCGGATGGAATCGGTGCGGGCCAGCAGCGCACAGATGCGGTCCCACCCGAACGCGATGCCGCCGTGCGGCGGCGCGCCGTAGGAGAAGGCGTCGAGGAGGAAGCCGAACTTCTCCTGCGCCTCCTCCTGCGAGATTCCCATGACTCCGAACACCCGCTCCTGGACGTCCTTGCGGTGGATGCGGATGGACCCGCCGCCGATCTCGTTGCCGTTGCACACGATGTCGTAGGCGTACGCCAGGGCCGAACCCGGGTCGGTGTCGAAGGTGTCCAGGTGCTCCGGCTTGGGGGAGGTGAACGCGTGGTGCACGGCGGTCCACGCCCCCGAGCCCACCGCCACGTCACCGGCGGCCGTGGCGTCGTCGGCGGGCTCGAACATGGGCGCGTCGACCACCCAGGTGAACGCCCACGCCTCCGGGTCGATCAGTCCGAGCTTGTCCGCGATCTCACCGCGGGCCGCACCGAGGAGCGCACGGGTGGACTTGACCCCTCCGGCGCCGAAGAAGATGCAGTCACCTGGCTCCGCGCCGACGTGCGCGGCGATCCCGGCGCGCTCCGCCTCCGACAGGTTCTTGGCCACGGGGCCGCCGAGCTCGCCGTCCTGGCCGACGAGGATGTAGGCCAGGCCCTTTGCCCCGCGCTGCTTGGCCCACTCCTGCCACGCGTCGAGCTGACGCCGGGGCTGCGACGCCCCGCCCTTCATGACCACCGCGCCGACATAGGGAGCCTTGAACACCCGGAACGGTGTCTCGGCGAAGAACCCGGTGCACTCGACCAGCTCGATGTCGAACCGCAGGTCCGGCTTGTCCGAACCGAAGCGACGCATCGCCTCGTCATAGGTCATGCGCGGGATCGGCGTGGTGATCCGGTAACCGGCGGTGGCCCACACCTCGGTGAGGATCTCCTCGGCGATCGCGATGACGTCGTCCTGGTCGACGAAGCTCATCTCCACGTCCAACTGGGTGAACTCCGGTTGCCGGTCCGCGCGGAAATCCTCGTCCCGGTAGCAGCGGGCGATCTGGTAGTACTTCTCCATCCCGGCCACCATGAGGAGCTGCTTGAACAGCTGGGGAGACTGCGGGAGGGCGTAGAAGGTGCCCGGCTGGAGCCGCGCGGGGACCAGGAAGTCGCGCGCACCCTCGGGGGTCGACCGGGTCAGCGTCGGGGTCTCGATCTCCACGAAGTCGTGGCGGGCCATGACGCCCCGGGCGGCGGAGTTGACCTTCGACCGCAGCCGTAGCGCGGACCCGGGCCCCTCGCGACGGAGGTCGAGGTACCGGTGACGGAGGCGCGCCTCTTCACCCACCTCGTCGTCGAGCTGGAACGGCAGGGCCGCGGACTCACCGAGCACCTCGAACGAGACCACGTCGACCTCGACCTCACCCGAGGCGAGGTTCGGGTTCTCCGACCCCTCGGGGCGGCGGTCCACGACGCCGGTGACGGAGACGCAGAACTCGTTGCGCAGACGGTGCGCACGCTCGGCGATCTCCTCGGAGCGGAACACCACCTGACACACACCGGTGGAGTCGCGGAGGTCGACGAAGATGACCCCGCCGTGATCCCGGCGGCGCGCGACCCAGCCGGCCAGGGTGACGGTGTCCCCCGCGTCGGCGGCTCGGAGTTGGCCGGCGGAATGGGTGCGCAGCACTGCGGTGGTCCTTTCATCGGGAGACTTCTGGTGGTCTGCGAGGGACCGTCGGACCCACCGCGATCTGGACGGCGGTCTGTCCCGGGCTCTGACGGGGCACAGTCTACGTCCACCGGCGTCGGTTCCCGGTGTCGGCTGCGACAGCGACTCGGCTGCCAATACAGTGTCCCTC
>NZ_JAALEC010000513.1:0-2553 GCF_014145205.1 Dietzia sp. DQ11-44 | reverse complement strand
GGGCAGTGGACGGGCCGGGCTGTGGGCGGGCCGAGCAGTGGGCGGGTCAGCCGGCCGGAAGGGTCACAGCGGTGCGATCGGGTGCTTGCGCGGGGGCTCGTTGCGGACCTTGTCGCGCAGCTGGGCCAACGCGCCGCGCAGGACCAGGCGGGTCTGCGACGGCTCGATCACCGCGTCGATGTACCCGCGCTCGGCGGCGGTGTACGGGGTCGCGATGAACTCGTTGTACATGTCGATCAGCTGCTTGCGGAGCTTGGGACCCTCCTCGGGGCCCGCCTCCTCGATCTGACGACGCTGCAGCAGGTCGACCGCGCCCTCGGCACCCATCACCGCGATGCGGGCGGTGGGCCACGCGAAGTTGAGGTCGCCGCCCAGGTTCTTGGACCCCATCACGGCGTACGCGCCGCCGTAGGCCTTGCGGACGACGAACGTGACCTTGGGGACCGAGGCCGCCACCACGGCGAAACCCATCTTGGCCCCGCGGTGGATGATGCCGAGCTTCTCCTGCTGCACGCCCGGGAGGTAGCCGGGGGTGTCCACCACGTAGACCAGCGGGATCGAGTAGGCGTCGCACAGCATCATGTGCCGCGTGGCCTTCTCCGAGGCGTCGATGTCCAACGCGCCCGACAGGTGCAGGGGCTGGTTGGCGACGACGCCGACGGACTCACCGTCGACCCGGGCGAAACCCGTGATGATGTTGGACGCGAACTGCCCGGAGGTCTCCACGAACTCGCCGTCGTCGAACATCCGCAGGAGCACGTCGTGCATGTCGTACGCGGCGTTGTCCGAGTCCGGGATGATCGAGTCCAGCTGTCGGTCCGACTCCGTGGTCTCCGCCTCGAGACCCGGGTTGATCCGCGGCGCCTTCTCCGCGGCCGAGGACGGCAGGTAGCTCAGCAGGTTACGCACGTACATGAAGGCGTCTTGCTCGCTCACGGCGACGTGGTTGACGTTGCCGTTCTTGGCCTGCTGCAGGGCCGAGCCGAGCTCGTCCATGGTGACGTCCTCGCCGGTGACCTGCCGGATCACGTCGGGCCCGGTGACGAACATGTACGCCTGGTCCTGGACCGCGATCACGAAGTCGGTGGTCGCGGGGGCGTAGACGGCGCCGCCCGCGCACTTGCCCAGCATGATCGAGATCTGGGGCACGTACCCGGAGGCCGGATACTGCCGCCGGGAGATCTCGGAGTAGTAGGCCAGCGAGGTGACGGCGTCCTGGACGCGGGCCCCACCGGAGTCGTTGATCCCGATGATCGGGCACCCCACCTTGAGGGCGAAGTCCATGATCGCGCAGACCTTCTTGCCGAAGCCCTCGCCCACCGACCCGCCGAAGACCGTGTTGTCGTGCGCGTACACGACCACCGGACGACCGTCGATGGTGCCGCGGCCGGTCACCACGCCGTCCCCGAACGGGTTGTCCGGGCTGCCGGGAGCCTTGGCCAGCTGGCCCATCTCCACGAAGCTGCCCGCGTCGAGCAGCTCCGCGATGCGCTCCCGCGGCGGGGTGTGACCCGCGGCGTCCCGGCGGGCCCTGGCCCGCTCGCTGCCCGGGTCCCGGGCCTGCTCGGTCTTGACCCGCAGTTCCGCGAGCTTCTCCGCGGTGGTCCTAGCCGTCACGCGTCCGATCCCTTCAGTACTCCCGCGTCGATCTCCGAGAGACGACGCGCCAGATGCTTACCGACCGTACCGACCACGGGTTCGTCCACCACCGCGAGGTGGTCACCCTTGAGCTGGACCACCTCGAGATCGTTGACGATCCGGCCCCAGCCACCATCGGTGTCGACCCGCGCGTAGCGGGGCTCGAGCTCGATCGCGCCCTCGTGCATCCGCTCCGCGCGGTAGAGCACGAAGGAGACCTCCGCGCCGACGCCCGACCACGTGGACAGGTCCGCGCTCTGCAGGATGCGGTTGTCGACGAAGCTGGCCCGCTGGTGCTCGATGACCCCGCCGCCCATCGCGTTCGCCTCGGCGCCCAGGCCCTCGAGCAGCATCCCCAGCACGCCGTCCTCGCCGTGCTCGGCGAGGAACTCCCGCGGCACCTCCACGTCCAACCCGTAGGTCCGCTTGGCGAACTCGGAGTACCGCTTCCAGCGCGCCTCGGCCTCGTCGAGGGTGTCCGGGATCGGCTCGGAGGGCTGCACGGTGTCGAGGAGTGCCACCAGCGCCACGACGTCGTCCGCGGCGCGCAGCTGACGGGCGACCTCGACCGCCAGGGCGCCACCGAAGGACCAGCCGCCGAGCGCGACGGGCCGTCCCGAGGCGATCTCCCGGATCCTGTCGAGGTACCCGGCGGCCCTCTCCTCCAGCGGCCCCTCGGTGCGCTCGACGCCGTAGACCGGGGTGTCACCGTCCAGGCGATCGACCAGCGGCTCGTACACGAACGACGACCCGCCGGCCGCGTGGAACAGGAACAGGGGGGTGCTGTCGGCGGAGCCCTCGCGCAGGACGCGGATGTTGCCCTCGACCGCCACCTCGGTGAACGGACGCAGCAGGTCGGCGACCTCCGCGATCGTCGTGGCCCCGGCCAGCTGCTCGGCGGTGATCTCGCCGCCA
>NZ_JAALEC010000512.1:0-929 GCF_014145205.1 Dietzia sp. DQ11-44 | reverse complement strand
GCGCGGGCCTCCGGCGTCGCGGCGGACCTCGTCGTCGACGCGCTCCCCGTCGACCCCCGCCTGGGCGAGGCCGCCGCCGTCCTGGGTCTCCCCGATCCGGAGGCGCAGATCGCGGACTGGATCCTCGACGGCGGTGAGGACCACGGTCTGCTGGGCACCTTCCCGCCCGGGACCACCGTCCCCCCGGGTTTCACCGTCATCGGGACGATCCACGAGGGAGACCCCGGAACCGTCTCCCTCGACGGGCGCCCGCGGACCCCCGGGGGCTGGGACTCCGCGCGGGGTGCGAACTAGGCTGGCCGCATGGCTGTCTACGCACTCGGAGACCTCGAACCCGACATCGCCCCCGACGCCTGGGTGCACCCCGACGCGGTGGTGATCGGTCGCGTCCGCCTGGGACCGGGCGTGTCCGTGTGGCCGACCGCCGTCCTCCGCGGCGACTACGGGCGCATCGAGGTCGGCGCCATGACCAACATCCAGGACGGCACGATCGTCCACTGCACGGAGTCGGAACCGACGGTGCTCGGGGAGCACTGCATCGTGGGGCACAACGCGCACATCGAGGGGGCGACCATCGGGGACGGAGCCCTGGTCTCCTCCGGTTCGATCGTGCTCAACGGCGCCGTGATCGGTGCCGGGGCGGTCGTCGCCGCCGGGTGTCTGATCCCGCCACGGTTCGAACTGCCCCCCGCGCGGATGGCGATGGGAGCCCCCGCGAGGATCCGCGAGGGGTACGAGGTGGACCCGGCGATGCTCGAGGGGAACACGCAGAAGTACCACGACAACGCGATGCGGTACCGCTCCGAACTCCGACGGATCGACTGACCGGGTGGCGGGCGACCGGTCGGCTCGACCTCCGCTGGGGGAGGTCGTCGACCCGGGGTGGGCGAGCGCGTTGGCGCCGGTGGAGGACCGCATCCACCGGATGG
>NZ_JAALEC010000511.1:0-646 GCF_014145205.1 Dietzia sp. DQ11-44 | reverse complement strand
GACTTCCTCCGCGCGGAGGAAGTCGCGGGCCGCGGATACCTGCCGGAGGGTGAACGGATCCTGCGCGCCTTCACCCAGCCGTTCGACGACGTCCGCGTGCTGATCGTGGGTCAGGATCCGTATCCGACGCCCGGGCACGCCGTCGGCCTGAGCTTCGCCGTGGACGGCCACGTCCGCCCCCTGCCACGGAGCCTGGTCAACATCTACCGCGAGTACTCCGACGATCTGGGGCTGCCGGCCCCCCGGCACGGCGACCTGAGCTCCTGGGCCGGCAGCGGGATCCTCCTGCTCAACCGGGTCCTCACGGTGACGCCGGGGCAGCCGGCCTCTCACCGACGGAAGGGGTGGGAGGAGGTCACCGGGCGCGCGATCGAGGCGCTGGTGGAGCGCGGCCGTCCGCTGGTGGCGATTCTCTGGGGCCGCCAGGCACAGTCCCTGGCGCCGATGCTCGGCGACACCCCGGTCATCGCCTCCGCCCACCCCTCACCCCTGTCGGCCTCGCGAGGGTTCTTCGGTTCCCGGCCGTTCAGCCGCGCGAACGACGAACTGCACCGACTCGGCGTGGACCCCGTCGACTGGCGACTGCCGGAGATGCCGGAGCAGACGTAGAGGCGCGCTCAGGCCCCACCGAAGCGCGGGGTGCGCT
>NZ_JAALEC010000510.1:0-1670 GCF_014145205.1 Dietzia sp. DQ11-44 | reverse complement strand
CGGGTCGGCACGCGTGCCGACCCGCCAACTCACTGCGGTTCCATCGAGAGATCCGGGTACCAGGCGTCCTGTGGTCCGCCGTGTGGCCGGTCCGGGACAACCGTCGGTGACGGCTGGCGCGGACCCACGGCTGGTGTGCCTCTCGGGCGTTATCCGTCGCGTGGGTTCCGGAGTATCGATGACGGTGGCTCGGACGGGGAACCGTGACTTCTCTTCCGTCACCGTCCTGGCGTCGTCGTCACCGTGCCCTGAGCATGCCGCGCGGACAGGCGCCCCGGCGATGGGGGGATCCCACAAGGAACCCGGGGACTTGCGGGTGGTTCCCGCCATCGCGTCCCGCCGCGTCGGCGGCGCACGATGAGGAGTTGGGGCCGAACGAGGGCGGGTCGGGTGACCGGTCCCGGCGGACGAGTCGGGTGACCGGGTTCAGTGGTCTCGCCGCGCGGAGCGGGCGAAGGAGAAGGCCGCCGCCCCCACCGCGAGCGCGATCGCCCCGACGCCGATGATCGGCCCGGTCGCGCGTTCCAGCGTCGGGAGCAACGGGGTGGGGTTGGAGAAGGTGAGGATCGGCCACCCGCGCTCCAGGGCCTCGCGGCGCAGCGCGCGGTCCGGGTTGATCACCGTCGGATGCCCGACCTCCTCGAGCATCGGCAGGTCGGTGGAGGAGTCGGAGTAGGCGTACGAGGCCTCCAGGTCGTAGCCGTAGCGCCGGGCGAACGCCCGGATAGCCTCGGCTTTGCCCGGTCCCTGGCAGTAGAACTCGATGGACCCGCCGTACCGCCCGTCGGCGTCGCGGTTCATGCGGGTGCCGGCGTAGTGGTCCACGCCGAGCATCCGGGCGATCGGCGCCACCAGTTCCTCACCGGAGGCGGACACGATCACCAGGTCGTGCCCGAGCGCCCGGTGCTCGGCGAGCAGTTCCTGCGCCTCGGCGTACACGCTCGGCGAGACGGTCTCCGTGAGTCCTTCGGTGACGATGCGCTCGACCTTCTCGGGCTCCCACCCCTTGGTGGCCGTGGCCATGGCCTGGCGCACCTTCTGCATCTGGTCGTCGTCGGCGTCGGAGAGGCTGAACGCGAGCTGCGTGTAGGCCAGATCGATCACCGATCGGCGGGACAACAGACCCTCGTCGAGGAAGGATTTGTTGAACGCGAACACCGACGAGGTGGCGATGATCGTCTTGTCGAGGTCGAAGAACGCGGCGACCCGGCGAGGTCGGTGCGATGACCGAGGGCCCTGGCGGCGTGGGGCGGACACGGCTCCACGATACGGTTCTTGTGCTCACCGCGCGGATAAGTGATACTGATCACGCTCGTGAGAGCATCCCCCTATAGGTGCTCGATTCGTTCCCCCACGAATCGGGACTTCGAGAAACCGCGGCGTCCCCCTGCCGCGGTTTCTCTCATTTCGGGCGGGGTCCGCGGCCCGGGGTGTCCGGGTCGGGGACCCCGGGTCCCGGCGTGTTGTCCACAGCCCCCGGCCTCTCCACAGCCGCCCCCGGGACACTGCATCGGGCCGGGTCCGCCGACCGGTGGGTGCGCCACGCTGTGCCCGTGACCCAGAGCCCTCGCGCAGCGCACGACACAGTCCCCGACCCTCCCGCGGGCAGGACCGTCGCGGTCGACGTGACCGACCCGGACCTCGACGCCGATGTCCGCGCCGTGCTCGCC
>NZ_JAALEC010000509.1:0-3852 GCF_014145205.1 Dietzia sp. DQ11-44 | reverse complement strand
CGGGACTGGCAGGCTCGGGTCATGAGTTCGACTGACAAGATCCGTTCCGAGAAGATCCGTTCCGCCATCGACGCCGCCACCGACCCCGGGCCCGACGCGCTGGAACGCGCCCGCATGATCGTCGTGGACAAGCTCGGGGAGTGGGACAGTCTGGGGGTGGACGAGATCGTCGAATCGGTCTGCGAGGCCTACGAGGCCCCTTCGGGCGAGCCGCTGAGACTGGGCGACGTGGACCCCTCCGACCCCGATACGGACACCCCCGCGATGCGACACCTGCGGTACGCCCGGGCGGCCCGCACCGCGATCATCGATCTCGAGCGGGAGGGGGCGATCGTCGCGGTGGACGAGCATCCCGGCGACGCCGAGGCGGTCGACCTGACCGACGACCGGACCGGGGACGGCACCGCCGACGACGACCTCCACGACGACGACGAGGTCACCGCCGTCAAGGAGACCACGGGCCCGGCCGGCCGTGAGTCCGGTGCCGACGAGTTGGTCCTCAGCACCGGCCCGCGACCGCGGGGCCGGCGGTTCGCACTGGCCGCTCGCTGAGGGCCCTGCTCAGAGCGAGGTCGTGGTCTCCGGGTGGTCGGTCTCCCGGAGGGACTTCTGCGCGCCACCGGAGAGTGTGGACTCGCCGAGCCTGGCCTCGCGGTAACGGTCGGCCTGCGCCTGGGTGATCGCCTCGCGGGCGCCGTCCTTGGCGTAGCAGACCGGCAGCCACGCGCCCTGGGAGTCCAGGCGTGCCACTATCCGCTGGCGCAGGCGGAACGGCTGGATGGAGTCCGACCAGGCGACCAGCAGGTCCAGATCGGCCCCGCGGGCGTCCGGGAGCGAGTCGGTGGCGCAGAAGTGCTGGACGCTACGCCAGACGGCGAACTGCGCCCCGGTGACGGAGAGCGGGTCCACGGTGGCCGCCCTGGGCGAGCGCGCCGAGCGACTCCGGGCGGGCTTGCCGGGGGCGGGCCGTGGAGGCGGCGGTGAGGTGTTCTCCCCGGACTCCACGCGTCGGCGCGCCTCCGCCATCCGCTGCTGTCGGCGTTCCGCCGGAGTGCTCTTCTCGCTCGTGTCCCAGAAGCCCGTCATGTCATCAAACTTTACGCGGGTTCCGGCGACCCACACCTCACCCGAACGGCCGGGTGCGGTGGACCTCACATATCCAGGCCGAGGTCGAGGACCGCGACCGAGTGGGTGAGCCCGCCGACGGCGAGGAAGTCGACACCACAGCGCGCGTAGTCGGCGGCGACGTCCAGACCGAGGCCGCCACTGGACTCCAACCGGGTACGGGGTGAGATCGCGTTCCGACGCTGCACGGCCATCTGCGTCTGCCAGACGGGGAAGTTGTCCAGCAGGACCAGGTCCACGCCTGCGTCGAGCATCTGGTCGAGCTGCTCCAGGGAGTCCACCTCGACCTCGCAGGGCAGGTCCGGGAACCGCTCGCGCACGGCGGCCAGCGCCGGAACCACCCCACCGGCGGCCACCACGTGGTTGTCCTTGACCAGGACGGCATCCCCGAGGCCGAGTCGGTGGTTGACCCCGCCGCCGCAGCGGACGGCGTACTTCTGCAGCAGGCGCATGCCGGGCATGGTCTTGCGGGTGTCGCGCACGGCGCAGCCGGTGCCACTGAGCTCGTCGGCCCATGCCCGGGTCGCGGTGGCCACCCCCGAGAGATGGCACACGAGGTTGAGCAGTGTCCGCTCGGCGGTGAGCAGCCCGCGCGTCGGTGCGGTGATCTCGGCCACCACGTCGCCGGCCGAGACGCGGTCACCGTCCCCCGCGCTGAGCGTGACCGAGTAGTCGTCGCCGAGCACCTCGGTCAGGACCATCCCGATCAGCGGCAACCCGGCCACCACCCCGTCGGATCGGGTCGCGAGTCGTGCGGTGGCACGGGAGTCCGCGGGCACGGTGGCCAGCGAGGTGGCGTCCGGGCCGTAACGCAGGTCCTCCTCGAGGGCGCGCCTGATCGCGATCAGGGCGTCGGCACGGGTGTCGGGGTCGAAGAGCTCGTCGTCGTCTCCCCCGGATACCGGCGAACCCACGCCCGCGCCGGTCACTCCCCGGATCCCGGGTTGCCGATGGCGATCATCCGCTCGACGGACCCGCGCGCGGCCTCGGCCGTGGCGGGATCGACGTGCACTTCGTCGGCGCCCTCGACGAGCGCGCGCAGCAGCGCGGCCGGGGTGATCATCTTCATGTAGGGGCAGCTGGCCTGGTCGTTGACCGGGAGGAAGTCGATCTCCGGAGCCGCCTTGCGCAGCTGGTGGATCATCCCGATCTCGGTGGCCACCAGGACCTCGCGGGCACCCGAGGAGCGGGCGGCGTCGACCATCCCGCCGGTGGACAGGATCTTGACCTGATCAGCCGGCACGGCACCCTCGGTGGCGAGGTGCAGCGCGCTCGTGGCGCAGCCGCACTCGGGGTGGACGAACAGCTCGGCGCCCGGGTGGGCCTGCGACTTGGCGGTGAGCTGGTCACCGTTGATCGCGGCGTGGACGTGGCACTCGCCCGCCCACACGAGCACGTTGTCGCGGCCGGTCTTGCGCCGGACGTGCGCGCCGAGGAACTGGTCGGGAAGGAACAGCACCTCGCGGTCCGGGTCGATCGACTCGACCACCTCGACCGCGTTGGAGCTGGTGCAGCAGATGTCCGTGAGGGCCTTCACCGCGGCGGTGGTGTTGACGTAGGAGACCACCACGGCATCGGGGTGCTCGGACTTCCACTCCGCCAACTGCTCGGCGGTGATGGAGTCGGCCAGCGAACAGCCCGCCGCCTCGTCGGGGATGAGGACGGTCTTGTCCGGCGAGAGGATCTTGGCGGTCTCCGCCATGAAGTGGACGCCGCAGAAGATGATGGTCGACTGCTCGGCCTCCGCGGCGATGCGCGACAGGGCCAGGGAGTCCCCCACGTGGTGGGCGATGTCCTGGATGGCGGGGACCTCGTAGTTGTGGGCGAGGATCACCGCGTCACGCTCGCCGGCGAGGCGGCGGATCTCGGCGGCCCACTCCGCGTCGGGTTCGACGCCCGTGTACACCGCGCCGTCGTGGCGGATCCTCGTGGCGAGCGGCGAGTCGAGCCGTCCGACGGTGGTGTCGGGCCGTGGCGCGACCGTGGTGCCGTGTCCTGTGGCAGTGCTCATCGCTGCCCCCTCCCGGGTCGGTTCTGTGGGCCGATACGCCACCGGCCCTGTTTTCGACTTACAATCGAAAACATGATGCAGTGTAACACCGGTCACGAAGTGCTCGTCGTGGTGACCCAGGTGCGACCGGCGCCCGGTGCCACCGCGCCCACGCTCCACGTGATGCTCTGGCGGCACTCCCTCGGGCCCGCCGCCGGCCGGTGGGCGCTGCCCGGCGGTGAGGTCCGGGACGACGAGGACCTGCCCGCCTCCGCCACCCGGCAGCTCGCCGAGAAGGTCGACGTGCAATCGCTCAGCCACCTGGAATCCGTGGCGGAGTTCTCCGACCCGGGGCGCATACCCGGCCGACGCGTGTTCGCCTCCGGGTTCCTCGGCGTCCTCCCCAGCGACGCCGACCCGGCCATCCCCGACGACACGGCCTGGTTCCGGGTCGACCAGCTGCCCGACACCGTCTACGACCACGCGGAGATCGTCGCCCGCGCCCGCGCCCGCCTCGCGGCCAAGCTCTCCTACTCGACCCTGGGGTTCGCCCTGGCGCCCGTGGAGTTCACGCTGTCGTATCTCGCGCAGCTCTACGGCGCCGCCCTGGGCCACCCTGTGGATCCGACCAACCTGCAGAGGGTCCTCACCAGGCGGGGCGAGCTCGTGCGGTGCGGGCGCAGCGCGCCACCGGGGCCCTCGGGGGGTCGGCCCGCCGCGCTCTACCGCTTCTCCGA
>NZ_JAALEC010000508.1:0-7992 GCF_014145205.1 Dietzia sp. DQ11-44 | reverse complement strand
GGTCACGACCGCCGCCGCGACGCCCAGCGCGGCCACACCGAGGCGCACCTGGAGCACCGCGCCCGCCACCCCACCGAGCGCGAGCGCAGCCCACAGGGAGACCTGCTGACGATAGGGCGCCCACGACCCCCCGGCCAGCGCGTCCACCAGCCGGTGGGCGGACTTGACCACCGCACCGGTCATGTAGGTGACCCCGAGCGAGACCTCTCCCCGCGAGTGGAACACCGAGTTCATGGCACCCATCGACGCCGCGACCACCGTCATCGACAGCGGCGCCCCGACGACCGTGGCGGTCGTGAGCCGGTGCACCGCGAGCGCCACCAGCAGCAGGGTGGCGACCAGGGCCAGGACGGCCGGGCGATCATCCCGGGGACGGAGGCGGGTGACCACCGCACCGGCGACCGCGCCGAGGAAGAACGAGACCAGGACGACGGCCGCGATCCCCGCGCCGCCGAGGTCACCCTGCACCAGGTCGACGGCCATTCGCGTGGAGTTGCCGCTCATGAACGACACGAAGTAGCCACCCACCACGAGGAAGCCGACCGCGTCGACGAACCCCGCCGTGCCGGCCAGGACGACGGCGAGCAGTCGCTCTCGTCTGCGGAGATCACGCATCGGGTCGCGCCCGACCGGTCCGATCCCTGCCGGCCCGTCTCAGGATGACCGTCTCAGACCGGGTCGACGCCGAACAGTGCCGGCAGCGTCCCCTCGTGGGCGGCGCGCAGCTCTGCGGTGGTCAGGGTGAACTGCCCCTGGACCTCGAAGGTCCCCGAATCCGGGTCGGTGACGGCGATCCGGGTGTGCGGGATGTCCTGCGCGGTGAGCATCTGCTGGAAGCGGATCTCCTCGCCCCGGGGGACCGACACGATCACGCGGCCGGCCGACTCGGAGAAGAGCCACACGAACGGGTCCGCGTCGGCGGGCAGCACCACCCGGAGGCCGCACTCCCCGGCCAGGGCCGACTCCACGAGCGCCTGCGCGAGCCCGCCCTCCGACAGGTCGTGTGCGCCGGTGATCAGGCCGTCCTTGGAGCACGTGGCCAGGATACGGGCGAGTGTGGCCTCCCACCGCAGGTCGACCGTCGGGGGCATGCCTCCGAGGTGCTCGTGGGCGACCTGGGCCCAGATGGACCCGTCGAGCTCGTCGCGGGTCTCGCCGAGCAGGTAGACGTTCTCGCCGGGGGTGTCACCGAACGCGGTGGGCGTGCGGCGGGCGACGTCGTCGATCACTCCGAGCACGCCCACGACGGGCGTCGGCAGGATCGGGGTGGACCCGGTCTGGTTGTAGAAGGAGACGTTGCCGCCGGTGACGGGGATACCGAGCTCGGCACAACCGTCCGCCAGTCCGTGGACGGCCTCGCGGAACTGCCACATCACGCCCGGGTCCTCGGGCGAGCCGAAGTTGAGGCAATTGGTCACGGCGACCGGGGTGGCGCCGGTGACGGCGACATTGCGGTACGCCTCCGCCAGGGCCAGCCGGGCACCGGTGTACGGGTCGAGCTTGGTGTAGCGCCCCGACGCGTCGGTCGACAGTGCGATGCCGCGGCCGGACTCCTCGTCGATGCGCAGGACACCGCCGTCGGCGTTCTCCGCGAGGATCGTGTTGCCGCGGACGTAGCGGTCGTACTGCTCGGTGATGAACTTGCGCGAGCACAGGGCCGGGCTGGAGATCATGTCCACCAGGGTCCGGCGCAACTCGTCGCCGGTGGCCGGGCGGGCCAGGGTCGCGGTGGTGTCCGCCTGCAGGGCGTCCTGGTCGGAGGGCCGCTCGAGGGGGCGCTCGTAGACCGGCCCCTCGTCGGCCAGCGACTCGGGCGGGGCGTCCACCACGGTCTCACCGCGGAACTCGATGGTGAGCCGGTCGCCGTCGGTGACCTCGCCGATGTCGGCGGCCAACACGTCCCAGCGGCGGCACACGTCCATGAAGGCCTCGACGTTCTCCGGCGTCACCACGGCGCACATGCGCTCCTGCGACTCACTGGAGAGGATCTCGGCGGCGGACATGCCCTCCGCGCGCAGCGGGACGTTGTCGAGCACGATGTGCATGCCGCCGTCGCCGGCCGCGGCCAGCTCGGAGGTGGCGCACGCCAGGCCGGCACCGCCGAGGTCCTGGATGCCCACGACCAGCTCGTCGCGGTACAGCTCGAGGCAGCACTCGATGAGGACCTTCTCCATGAACGGGTCGCCCACCTGGACGCTGGGGAGCTTGCGCGGCTTGACCGGCGCTCCGTCCTCGTCCACATCGAAGGTCTCGGACGCCAGCACCGACACGCCACCGATCCCGTCGAGACCGGTGCGGGCACCGAACAGGATGATCCGGTTGCCGGTGCCGGAGGCGAACGCCAGGTGCAGGTCCTCCACGCGCATGACGCCCGCACCGAGGGCGTTGACCAGCGGATTGGCGGCGTACGACTCGTCGAACACCGTCTCACCACCGATGTTGGGCAGGCCCAGGCAGTTGCCGTACCCGCCGACCCCGGCCACGACGCCGGGGAGCACGCGGTGCGTGTCGTCGGCGTCGGCGGGGCCGAAGCGGAGCTGGTCCATCACGGCCACCGGCCGCGCGCCCATCGCCATGATGTCGCGGATGATCCCGCCGACACCGGTCGCGGCACCCTGGTACGGCTCGATGTAGGACGGGTGGTTGTGCGACTCGACCTTGAACGTCACCGCCCAGCCGTCACCGATGTCCACCACGCCGGCGTTCTCGCCGATCCCCGCGAGCATGGTGGACCGCATCTCGTCCGTGGTGGTCTCGCCGAAGTAGCGCAGGTGCACCTTGGACGACTTGTACGAGCAGTGCTCCGACCACATGACCGAGTACATGGCCAACTCGGCGTCCGTGGGCCGGCGGCCCAGGATCTCCCGGATGCGGGAGTACTCGTCCTCCTTGAGTCCGAGTTCCGCCCACGGCTGGGCCAACTCGGGGGTGTCGGAGGCGTGCGAGATGGAGTCCACGTGAGTCGTCACGGGGGCGAGTCTAGTCGGCCCGCGGCGGCCCGCGAATCCGCTACCAGCCGGGGCTAGGTGGACAGCACCTCGAAGGTCAGGCCGCCGCGCTCGACACGCTCGAGTAGTGCCTCCCCCATCGCCTGGGCGGTGGTGAGCTGTCCCGAGAGCGCGGGAAGATCGTCGAAGGCCAGACACAGGGCCGACTCCGCGATCATCATGGCCGTCTCGGTGTACCCGGGGTCGCCGCCGCACACCCGGGTGACCACCCGCCGCCCGCCCGCCAACGCCACGAAGGTCACGTCGAACGACGACCGGGCGCGGCGGGACTCACTGGGCCCGGCACCACGGTCGATCCGCTTGAGCATCTGCGACCTGATGGGGCCGATCTGGGCACCCACGGTCAGCGCCCCGACCCCGACCATGCCCGCCGTCGCGGTCAACGGCGACTTGACCGAGGCGTAGTGCGCGTAGGTGAAGTCCGGGCCGTAGCTCTCCAGCGCGGCCGCGGACCGCAACACGATCTGCGGGTCGATCGTGGGCAGCGGCACCAGCCAGCGGCCGAGAACGCTGTCGTGGTGCGGCTTGCCCGTCACCGACTTGATCCGCCGCCCCTCGACCCTGCCCTCCTTCTTGCGCCGCGCCTTCGCCGTGCGTCCGGCCTCACGGAGTCGGGCGAACTGGCCGATGGCCGAGTGGAAGGTGCCGCCGGAGAACTGGGCGTCGGCGTGGACCGCACCGTAGACCGCCACCGGCACACCCTCGGGTACCTGCTTCATCGTGTAGAACACCCCCATGTCGTGGGGGATGGAGTCGAACCCGCACGCGTGGATGATCCGTGCGCCGGAGGCCACGGCCTTGTCGTGGTACTCGAGGTACATGCGGTCGGCGAACTCGGGCTCGCCCGTCAGGTCCACGTAGTCGGTCCCGGCCTCGGCGCACGCGGCGACGAGCGGCTCGCCGTACTCGAGGTACGGCCCGACGGTGGTGATGACGACCCGGGCCGCGCGGGCCATGTCCGCCAGCGAGCCCGGATCCTCGGTGTCCGCCACCACGACCCCCGGGGCCGGGACGTCGGGCATCTCGGCGGCGAGGCGAGCGACGAGCGCGTCGAGCTTGGTCCGGTTCCGACCCGCCACGGCCCACGACCCACCCTCGGGCAGGTTCCGCAGCAGATAGTCGGCCACCAGACCACCGGTGAATCCGGTCGCCCCGTAGAGGACGATGTCGAACGGCCTGGCGGCCTTCTCGGACGCGGACACGGGCTGGGTGCTGGATTCGCTCACCCCACGGTTCTACCGCATCTCGCGCCACCGACGGATGGGCCGGTGAGTAGATGGTCAGACCGCACGGCCACCATGTCTATTCTCGGTTCACTCCAGACCCATGAGTGACTTCTGTCATATCGGCCAGAAAGGTGAACGAACGCCTAAGTAGTTGTGCAAAACTTCACCTATGCGTGCGATCATCCGGGTCGCCGCAGCTCATCCCGCCGAGCGGGATACCAACCTTAGGAGAACCCTATGGACCTGACTGGTTCGATCGGCGAAGCATTCGCACCCCTCAGCACCGAGTTGATCGGAAGCGCCGACCCCGTCGGCTCGTCCTTCGTCGACACCCTGTCGGCCGCGCTGTACATCGGCCCGAACCTGCTCCTGAGCTTCATCGGCGACCTCGGCGCCGACCTCGGCAGCAGCGGCAGCCTCTTCGGCGACGCATGAACCTCCCGCTCTGACGTTCGCGGCAAGAACGAGGGCCCGCCGGGATCACTCCCGGCGGGCCCTTTGCTGTAGCCGCGGCGTGAGGATCAGACCTTGACCACCGCATCCAACGCGGAGAGGAAAAGCCCGAGCCCGTCGTCGGACGGCCCGGTCAGCGGGTCGATCGCGTGCTCGGGATGGGGCATGAGGCCCACCACCCGTCCGTTCTCGGAACAGATGCCGGCGATCCCGTTGGTCGAGCCGTTGGGGGCGTCGCCCGCGAAGCGGAAGACCACGCGCCCCTCGGCCTCGAGCTGCTCGATGGTCTCGGGCGTGGCCATGTACCGGCCCTCTCCGGACTTCAGAGGGATGAGGATCTCCGCCCCCTCCTCGAACCGGCTGGTCCACGCGGTGCCGGTGTTCTCCACTCGCAGCCACTCGTCACGGCAGATGAAGTGCATGTCGCGGTTGCGCCCCATGGCGCCGGGGAGCAGCCCGGCCTCGCACAGGATCTGGAAGCCGTTGCAGATGCCCAGGACCGGCATGCCGCCGCGGGCCGCCGTGATGACCTCGCCCATGACGGGGGCCATCGAGGCGATCGCGCCGCAGCGAAGGTAATCGCCGTAGGAGAAACCGCCGGGGACCACCACCGCGTCGACGCCCTGGAGGTCCGCGTCGTCATGCCACAGCGAGACCGCCTGCGCGCCGGACCTGGTGATGGCGCGTGAGGCGTCGATGTCGTCGAGCGTGCCGGGGAAGGTGATGACGCCGATCCGTGCGGTCACGAGGCCGCCTCCGCGGTGTCCACGCGGACGACCTTCCAGTCCTCGATCACCGTGTTGGCCAGCAGCGACGAGGCGATCTCCTCGAGCTCGGCGTCCGACACGCCGTCGGCGACCTCGAGCTCGAACCGCTTGCCCTGACGGACGTCGGTGACGCCCGGGTGGCCGAGACGGCCCAGGGCCCGGTGGATGGCCTGGCCCTGCGGATCGAGGATCTCGGCCTTGGGCATGACTTCGACGACGACTCGGGCCACGGTGGAACTCCTCGATCGGTGGAAACGCGGGGCGGACCCGGACCTGCCGGGGCTCGACTGCCGATCCTACCCGGACTCGGCGGGGCCACCGAACGGCTCACGCAGCGGGGGATCGCGCCCCTCGCTCAGGCCGCGGAGGCCAATGCGACCGCCGGCCACTCATAGCGGCCGGTGACGGCTCCGTGCTCCCCGGTCACCCGGTCCACCGCGTCCAGCAGCGCCGACCGCGGCGCCCGGCGCGAGAGCTGCGTGGCGGAGACGTTGACGCGCACCAGCCCTCCGGCCGCCGCTGTCCGACACGCCGCGGTGACGAGGGCCCGGCACCACCAGGCATCGGCGAGGAACCCCTCCCCGATCGACAGCGCACGGCCACGCTCCGTGGTCCCGCGGACCACGTCGTGGACGCCGGTGAGAGAGGCACAGACCCGGAAGCCCGCCCCGGGCAACGCCTCGAGACAGCCCGGCGACGCGTTCCACCGTGGTGGGGCGAACAGCCGCGTCCGAAGACCCATGTCGGCCATGATCCGGTCCGCGGCGGCCAGACGGACGGCCGCCTCCGCGGGTCCGATGGAGGCGAACTCGGGCCTGCGCGGTCGGGTCGCGGCCTCGTCGTAGCCGCCCAACACGATCGAGTCACCCCGCTCGCGACGGTGGCGTAGCCAGCCCTGCGTGGCCCTGTCCTCCGTCATCCGGTACTCGCGCCCCCGCCTCGGCGCGACGAGCAGCGAGACGGGCACCGACCGCCGCTCGAGTTCGCCGACCAGATCCACGGCACCCTCCAGCGTCGACTCCCGCAGGCCCGAGACGGAGACGATGAGGCGGGCGGTGGCCGGGCGCGGTGTCATGGAGCCCATCGTCGCAGCCGGTGATGACAGCGTGACGACGACGAGGTGTACGTCCGGTGTCCCGACCGGACGCGTGTCTTGACCGGAGGTGACGTCCCGGCCGGAGGTGACGCTCCGGGACGGGGTCAGACCGGGAGGACGTCCTCGATCGCCTCGGTGAGTTCGGGGGCACCGGGCTCCACCTTGGGGCGGAAGCGGCCCACGACCTCACCCGTCGGGGACAGCAGGAATTTCTCGAAGTTCCACTGCACGTCACCGGCCTCACCGTCTGCGTCGGCGACCGCGGTCAGTTCCGCGTACAGCGGGTGCCGGTCGGGGCCGTTGACGTCGACCTTGGCGGCCAGGGGGAAGGTGATGCCGTACTTCTCGGTGGTGAACTCCTTGATCGCGCCCTCGTCGCCGGGCTCCTGCCCCATGAACTGGTTGCACGGGAACCCCAGGACGAAGAACCCGCGGTCGCGATAGTCGTCGGCCAGCTCCTGCAGGCCCTCGTACTGCGGGGTGAGCCCGCACTCGCTCGCGACGTTGACCACCAGGACGGCGTGCCCCGAGTAGTCACCGAGTCGGGCCTGCTCGCCGTCGATGGTCGTGAAGGTGATGTCGTGGAGGCTGCTCATGTGAGCCAGCTTACGCGGTTGCCACCCTTGACATATCGTTGGGTTTTTACAACACTGCATTGCATGAGCCCAGTGCGACGGGGAGAAAAGCTCCCCATCTACAACCGGATCGCCGTCCTGCGGGCCGAGCACCGACTCAGCCGGGCCTCGCTCGCGGAACGGATCGAGGTCAACCCCCAGACCGTGGGTGCGCTCGAACGGGGCGACCACTACCCCAGCCTGGATCTGGCCTTCCGCATCTGCGCGGTGTTCGACCTGCCGGTCGAGGCCGTCTTCTCCCGCGAGGAGTTCCAGCCGATGTCCACCGAGATCTACCGCCGCACACGAGAGGACACTCCATGAGCACCGCGACCGACCACACCCTGACCTCCGCCGAGCGTCGCTACGAGAAGACCGTCGACCGGCTCTCCACCAGCCTGCTCTCGTGGCGCACCCCGGAACGCCGCCGACTGCTGGTCCGGTTGAACTGGGCATGCGTCGCGGTCATGGCAGCGATCGCCGTCGCCGGGTTCTTCTGGCTCCCGATCGTGATCGCCTGGCTGCCCATGACCGTGGCCATCTGCACGGTGTGGACGATGCTGCGCACCGTCATCGACGTCAAGGACTCCGCGCCGCCGCGCTACCTCGACGAGTTCGAGACACAGACCCTCCTGCACGCCAGATCCACCGCACTGTCGGTGCTCGTGGGAATCTGCTTCGTGATCGGACTGGTGCTGGTGTTCGGCTCCACGATGGAACTCGGCGACGGCCACCGCCTCGCCTACGCGATGGGCGGACTCGCTGTCCTGGCGGTGTTCGTCGGGGGGATCATCCCCGCCGCCGCGATGGCCGGGACCATGGACCCCG
>NZ_JAALEC010000507.1:0-4386 GCF_014145205.1 Dietzia sp. DQ11-44 | reverse complement strand
TCCCCGCCGACAGCTGACCAGGACTGACGAGGACGACCGCGCTCGAGCGTCTGCCGGCCTGAACGGCTGCGGGTCCGGCCCTATCCGGCGCCGGCCGTGCGGACCGTCCACGCGTACTCGAACGCGGTCTGGCGCCACCGCTCGTACCGTCCGGACACGCCCCCGTGGCCGGCGCTCATCTCGCAGCGCAACAGCACCGGGCGGTCCGCCGAGTCGGCCGAGGTCGACACCGCCCGGAGCCTGGCCACCCACTTGGCGGGCTCGACGTAGAGCACCCGGGTGTCGTTGAGCGAGGTCACCGCCAGGATCGCCGGGTAGTCCTTGGCCTCGACGTTCTCGTACGGCGCGTAGGAGGCCATGTAGTCGTAGACCTCCTCAGAGTGCAGCGGATCGCCCCACTCGTCCCACTCGATCACCGTCAGCGGGAGCTCCGGCATGAGGATCGAGGTGAGCGGATCGACGAACGGGACGACCGCCTGGATGCCGACGAACAATTCCGGCGCGAGGTTGGCCACAGCGCCCATGAGCAGGCCACCCGCGCTGCCGCCCTCCGCCACCAACCGGTCCGGGGCGGTGAGCCCGGAGTCGACCAGGTGCCGCGCGCAGTCGACGAAGTCCGTGAAGGTGTTCCGCTTGGTCAGGGTCTTGCCCTGCTCGTACCAGAGGCGCCCCATCTCACCGCCGCCCCGCACGTGCGCGACCGCGTAGGCCATCCCCCGGTCGAGCAGCGAGAGCCGGGCCACCGAGAAGGCGGGGTCGATGCTGGTCTCGTACGAACCGTAGCCGTACAGCAGGGTCGGAACCTGCTCGCCCGCGTCGATCCGGGCTGCGGTCTCCAGCGACATCACCAGGGAGATCGGCAGCTGGGTGCCGTCCCCGGCAGTGGCCCAGTCCCGGCGCTGCACGTACCCGGCCGGGTCGTAGCCGCCCAGCACCTCCTGCTCGCGCAACAGGGTCCGCTCCCCCGTGGCCAGCGCCAGGGAGTAGATGCGGCCCGGGGTGACGAACGAGCCGAACCCGAACCTCAGCACCGGTGCGTCCCACTCCGGGTTCGACCCCGGGCCGGAGGTGAACAGTTCCTCGTCGAACTCCACGGGAGTGAACCCGGAATACGCCTCCACACCCACGGTCGACGCGGGATCCAGCGGCATCAGGGAGAACCGGGGCAGCGCCTGCTCCCGGTACCCGAGCACCAGCACGCGGGCGAACGCGTCGACCCCCTCCACCCGCACGTCGTCGCGGTGCGGCACGAGCGGGTCCAGTTCGCGGAAGTCACGGTCGACCGGTCCGGCGGGCGCCTCGACCACGGCGAAGTTGGGCGACCCCGCGTTGTGGGTGATGAGGAAGCGATCCAAGCCGCCGACGACCGCGTGCTCGACGTCGTACTCGACGCCCTCCTCGCGAGGTCGTACGCACCAGAACTCGCCCGCCGGGTCGGCGGAGTCCAGGCACCACACCTCGGTGGTGATCTTGGACCCCGCGGCGATCTGCAGGTACTTCTCGCTGCGCGTCTCGCCGACCCCGATCCAGTAGGACTCGTCGGGCTCGTGGAACACCTCGTCGTCGTCGTCCCGGGTCGTCCCCAGGCGGTGACGCCACACGGTGTGGGGGCGCCACGCCTCGTCGACCGTCACATAGAAGACGTACTGGCCGTCGCGGGACCAGGTCACGCCGGCCGCGATGCCCGAGATCTCCTCGTCAGGCGCCGTGTAGTCGGGATCCAGGGATCGGAAACGCAGGGTGTAGCGCTCGTCGCCCTCGGTGTCGGTGGCCCAGGCGAGGACGCGGCCGTCGTGGCTGACCGAGAACGCGCCGAGCGCGAAGTACTCGTGCCCCTCGGCCTCGGCGTTGCCGTCCAGCAACAGCTGCTCCCCGGGGAGCTCGACACCGGGCGAGACCTCAGGCGGGACCCACCCGGCCGGGTCGCCGGGATCCGCCACGAACTCGGGAGGCACGGGGACGCGGCAGTGCCGCGCGTAGGACAGGCCTTCCGATGTGCGGGAGAAGTACCACCAGCCGGCGGCCCGCACGGGAACCGACATGTCGGTCTCCTTGACGCGGGAACGGATCTCCTCGTAGACCTCGTCCTCGAGCGGCTTCTGCCCGGCCGTCATCGCGTCCGTGTACGCGTTCTCCGCCTCCAGGTACTCGCGGGTCGCCGGGGCGTCCTTGTCGCGCAGCCACTCGTAGTCGTCCACGAAGACGCGGCCGTGGTGCTCACGGCGGTGGGGGCGGCGCTCGGCCCGGGGAGGCTCTGGGACCTGCCGGCCATCGGTGGTGGTGTCGCTGTCGGTGGTGGTGTCGGTCCGGCTGCCGGTGGCGTCAGAGGCACTCATGCGGACTCACCGCCGAGCCACTCCGAGAACTCCAGACCGGAGATCCGCTCGTACGCCTCGATGTACCGTGCCCGGGTCGCGTCGACCACCTCCGGCGGTAGCGGGGGCGGCGGCGAGTCCGAGTCCCGGTCCCAGCCCGAGTCCGGGCCGGTGAGCCAGTCGCGCACGAACTGTTTGTCGAAGCTCGGCTGGACGCGGCCGGCCTGGTACCCGTCCGCCGGCCAGTACCGGGAGGAGTCCGGGGTGAGCACCTCGTCGGCCAGGATCAGCTCGCCCCCGGACAGCCCGAACTCGAACTTCGTGTCCGCGAGCAGTACCCCACGGTCGGCGGCCATCGCGGCCGCCCGCGCGTACACCTCCAGGGTGGCGGTCCGGAGCCGGCCGGCCAGCTCGTCGCCGACGATCCCGGCGAGTTGCTCGAACGAGATGTTCTCGTCATGGTCCCCCACCGCGGCCTTGGTGGCGGGGGTGAAGATCGGCTCCGGCAGCCTGCTGGCCTCGACGAGCCCCTCGGGGAGCTCGACGCCACACACCGACCCCGACTCGAGGTACTCGACCATCCCGGACCCGGTGAGATAACCGCGGGCGACGCACTCGGCCTGCACCATCTCGAGGCGGCGCACCACCATCGCGCGGCCGAGCACCTCGGCGGGGATCCGCTCGTCGTCGAGAGGCCCGGCCAGGTGGTTCGGCACGTCGAGGGCGTCGAAGAAATAGGCGCTCATGGCGGTGAGCACCCGGCCCTTGTCGGGGATCGGCGTGCCGAGCACGTGGTCGTACGCCGAGATCCGGTCGGTGGCCACCAGGAGCAGCGTCTCGCCGTCGATCTCGTATAACTCGCGGACCTTCCCGGCGGCGAGATGGCGGTAGGAGGAGAGCTCGGGTCGCATGGGGGCCAGCGTAGTCGGCGCCCCTGCGGACGCCCCGCCGGACGAGCGGTATATGCCCGGACGCAGGGGCCGTCAGCCCAGCCGCGCGTCCAGCCACTCCCCGAGCGCCGCGTACGCCTCGTCCGCACACCGGTCGTTGAACAGTTCGTGCAGACCGCCCTCGAACTCCCGGTAGGTGATCTCCGGCCGCGGGTCGTGGTCCGATCCCGCGACCTGGGCGAACCGACGGGCGCCCGTCGGCGAGGTGATGGAGTCCGCCGACCCGTTGATCACCAGGGTCGGCACCCGCAGGGCGCTCGAGCGCTGCAGGAACTTCTGCCCGCCCGCGAGGAGGGTCCCGGCTGCCAGCGCCGGCACCCCCTTGTGGTGCACGAGCGGGTCGGAGGTGTAGTCCGCCACGTACTCGGGAACGCGGGAGATCTCGTTCGGGTCCAGCTTCTCCACCGGGAGGAACGGCAGGAGGCGGGCGATCACCGGGGCCACCGCCCGGAGCGGCGCGGGTGTGCTCTCGCCCACGACGATGCCGGGAGAGGACAGGATCAGCCCCGCCAGGTCCCATGGACGCCGCAGGGCGGACTCCCCCGCGATCAACCCGCCCATCGAGTGCCCCATGAGGAGACGGGGCAGGGACCCGGTCCCCACGCCCTCGGGGGTCCGGGTCCATTCCAGGACAGCGTCGCGGACGGCGAGGTTGTCCCGGATGTGGGTCTGAGTGTCGACCCTGGCCCGCGGTCCGGGGGCCGTGCCGTGCCCCCGGAGGTCGTAGGTGACCACGTTCACGCCGCGGTCCACCAGGAACCCCACCGTCCGCCCGTACCGGCCGGAGTGCTCACCGAAGCCGTGGACCAGCAGGAGCAGGGCCCGGGGAGTCTCGGCGTGGTGCAGGGTCGCCTGCAGGCCGGAGGTACCGGGGACGGGGATGACGGTCTCGCGCATGCGCCGAGACTAGCGCCCGGAGGCCGCCGGCCTCCCCCAAAGGTGCCAACCGGTTCTCCACCTCCGGCCTCAAGACCGGCGGCCGCGCGCGGACGAGCATGGAACCGGTCAGAGAATTCTGTCCGGACGCGGTCCGGACACCCACAGCGCAGGAGGTCCCCGTGGTTCCCACCACCCTCGCACCGGCGCCGGAGCCCACCTCCGGTCGCCGCGGCACCCGGCTC
>NZ_JAALEC010000051.1:0-6919 GCF_014145205.1 Dietzia sp. DQ11-44 | reverse complement strand
GTGTGCTGGGACAACGCGATGGCCGAATCGTTCTTCTCCGCGCCCCTGGAACTCTAGACAAGTCACAGTTTCCCCTGTTCAGCCTGGGTTCCGCAGAATTGATTGCGTCTAGAGACGTGTTTAGGCGTGTTGAGCTGGGGTGATGCGGGTTTCCGCTGGTGTGGGGCGTGTATCTAGCGGGCCGGGTAGCAGCTGGTCAGGCGGCGGGGGTCAGGCCGGTCAGGCGTTTGGGTGGGGTGAGTCCGGCGGTGGTGAACAGCAGGTTCTGTTCGGTGGTGGGTCGGGTCAGGTGTTCGGCGGTCCCGTCGGTGCCGGCGAGGGTGACTTGGTGGATGCGCTGGGTCTGACGTCGGATGTGGGCCCAGGTGTGGCCGGTGCGGTTCTCCAGCAGGCGGATCATCAGCAGTGCGAGCCAGCACAGTGTGACGTGGGAGCGGATGCGGTCTTCGCGGTGGTGGAACACCGACCGCAGATCCAGCCTCGATTTCATCTCCCGCCAGCCGCGTTCGACTTCGAGAAGCTGCTTGTAGCCCAGGGCGATGTCCTCGGCCGACAGGTGCGGGTCGCAGGTGCGCAGCAGGTACTTGCCGTCCAGGTTCGCCTCGGTCTTGATCTTCGCGGCATCGATGCGCACCAGCCCCGAGCTGGTGGTGCGTAGGTAGCGGTTCAGTCCGGGCATCGTGGAGATCCGGCCCTTGAGTTCGGCCCGCTTGGTCGAGGACTGCGTGTCGGTGCCGTTGATCAGCGCGGTCAGCTTGGCGAGCATCTCGGTCCGGGTGTGGGCATCGCGCTGGGCTTGTTCGGGATTGAAGCAGACCACGAACCGGTCTGATGCTCCGGTGACCGCGGCGATGTTGACCTCTTTGACGTGCAGGTTCTCGCGCACCTGCCGGTACTTGCCCGGCCGAGACAGGGCGGCTCGGGCCTCGGGTGAGTTCGAGCGCAGCTTCTCGCCGAGGATGTAGCCGTCCCCGCCGCGCATGAGCTCGCGCCGGTTCGCCTGCGAGGTGAATCCGCGGTCGGCGGCGTAGATCACCCGTGACAGTGACCAGTCCCGCAGTTCGGTGCGAACCTGGCGGATCAAGGCTGAGTCGGAGGTGTTGCCGGGCCAGCACCACACCCGGATCGGGATCCCGGTGCGGGTCACGGCCATCCCGATCACGATCTGCGGCAGGTCATCACGATGATCCTTCGACTTGCCGTGCGTGCGAAATCCCACGCCACCATTGCCGTCACCGCCATGGCCTTCCTGCTCGTCTCCGGTGGGCCATCCGGCCTGGTCCCGGTCGACCGGGGCGTCGGCGTCGGTCTCGAAGTAGGTGGAGGTGGTGTCGAAGAATAGCAGGTCCACCTCCAGGTTCAACAGGTCCGCGACCTGGTCGAGCACCGCACGCTCGAAACCCTGCTCGGCCTGGTGCAGCCAATCCATCGCCCGGTAGCAGGCATCCTCGTCCACCTCGCCTACGGCCTCGGCCAGGCCCGGGATGGCCACATCGTGGCCCGCCCACTCGGCGGCGGCCAGCTTCGACGACGGGGCCAACGCGCGGGAGGCCACCAGTGCGAACACGGTCCACTCCAGCGCCGCCAGGTCGCGTTTGCGACCCCGGCCGGACTGCGCGGCGGTGGTGATCACCGTATCCAGACCCAACTGTCGCCACAGCCCATCCAGCAGCAGCGCACCGCCAGCGGGGCGGGACCGGGTCGGTTCCAACACCGACCCGCCAGCTGAGTCCGATTCGCCCAGGTACCGGCGCACCGAGGACACCAGTCGCCGCAGGCCTGCCTCGTCGACCTGATCGGCCCGCCCGAACGAGTGCAGCACCTTGGGCATCGACCGCGCTTTGACCGGGTGAACCGCACTGGCTCCGTCGGAGGGTCTTGCTGAATCAGGCGGCCTGAGGTTCGGACGCCTGGTTGGAACGGTACATCTCCTCATATTCAATGGGTGGCCGATAGTCGACCGCCGAGTGCAGTCGCTCGTCGTTGAACCACTTCACCCAGTCCGCGGTCTCGCGTTCGACCTCGTTGCGGCCAGTCCACCTGCGGGTGGTTTCCAAGTCGATCAGTTCGGTCTTGTAGAGCCCGATCGTGGACTCCATGAGGGCGTTGTCCAGGGCATCGCCGACGCTGCCGATCGACCCCTGCATCCCGGCATCTCGGAGTGCATCGGTCAGGGCCAGGGAGACGTACTGGGTGCCGGCGTCGCTGTGATGTACGAGCCCGGTCGAGGTGAACTCGAACGAACCCCGTCGCCGGGTGTGAATCGCTTGCTCGAGCGCCGATAGGACCAGGTCGGATCGTCTGGTCATCGACGCTCGCCAGCCGAGTATTCGGCGGGAGTAGACGTCAACGACGAAAGAGACGTAGCAGAAGCCGGCCAACGTCCATACATATGTAAAGTCCGCTACCCACCACTGGTCCGGACGCGTTGGAGCGTTCCACTGACGGTCGATCAGATCGGGATGCCGATCCGCCGAGGGATCCGACTCGGTCGTGACCGTGCGCCGCTTACCTCGCACGATCCCAGCAATGCCGCAGATGCGCATCAGTCGAGCGACCTGGTCGCGGCCGACATCGCGACCCCGCCGCCGCAGGCTGTGCCACAGCTTGAGCACCCCGTACAGGCCCCGCTGGTCGTGGAACAAGCAGAACACCTCGTGCGCGGCGTACGCATCGGCCAGCTCGGCAGCAGTGGACGGCGCAGCCGAGCGGGCGTAGTAGGTGCTCGGGGAGATCGTCATGCCGTGCTCGGTGAGCACGCGGCAGATCTGCTCGACCCCGAATCGCACCTTGTGAGCGTCGATGTAGGGTGTTTCATTGAGTGTGTAAGGGTCCGGTCTCGTACCGAGGTGTGACCTACGGGTTTCACCTCCGGAAGGATCGACCGAATGACTGAAGTAGCTGATGCGCAGAACCCTCTTGCTGGGGTGCTGAACGCCGATCAGATCGATGCCCTGGTGACCGCCGCCGAGGAGCTGGGCGAGGGCCGTCACGGCGTCGAGGAGTTGTTGACACGGATGACCAAGGCCGTGCTGGAGCGGGCCATGGAGGTCGAGCTCAGCGACCACCTGGGCTATGAATCCGGCGACCCCGCCGGGCACGGGAGCGGCAACTCCCGCAACGGCAAGACCACCAAGTCCGTGCAGACCCTCCAGGCCCCCGTGCAGCTCACCGTGCCGCGGGACCGCAATAGCTCGTTCGAGCCGGTCATCGTCCCCAAACGCGCCCGCCGGGTCGGCAAGGTCGAGGACATGATCCTGTCCCTCTACGCCCGTGGAATGACCACTAGGGACATCAGCTCACATATGGAGGAGATCTACGGCTCCACGGTCTCCGCCGCGACTATCTCCAGGGTCACCGACGTGGTTGCCGACGAGATTGCACTCTGGCAGTCCAGGCCGCTGGAGACGGTGTACCCGATCGTCTACATCGACGCGATCTGGCTGAAGATCCGCGACGGCGGGGTCGTGGCTAACAAAGCCTGTCACGTGGCCGTAGGGGTCGATCTGGAGGGCCGCAAGCAGGTGCTGGGCCTGTGGCTCGGCGCCACCGAGGGGGCCAAGTTCTGGGCAGACGTGCTGACCGAGATCCGCAATCGCGGAGCCAAGGACATCCTGATCTTGTGCTGCGACGGACTGACCGGGTTGCCGGCCGCGGTCAACAGCGTCTACCCCGAGACCGTGGTGCAGACCTGCGTGGTGCATCTCCTGCGCTCGGCCATGAAGTACGCCTCCTACGCCGACCGCAAGAGCATGGCCAGGGACATGAAGCCGATCTACACTGCGGCCACCATCGAGGCGGCCGAGCTGGCGATGGAGGCCTTCGCCGAGACCTGGGGCACCAAGGCGCCAGCGGCGGTGATGGCGTGGCGCAATGCCTGGGAGGACTTCACTCCGTTCCTGGCGTTCACCCCCGAGATCCGCAAGGTCATCTACACGACGAACCAGATCGAGTCGATCAACTATCAACTCCGAAAGATCACCAAGACCAGGGGCTCGTTCCCCTCGGCTGAGGCGGCGATCAAGCTGGTCTATCTCGGCATCCGCAACATCGAAACCACCCGCGGCGGCGAGCTAGGCACAGGCACCCGAGGATGGCACCAAGCCCTGAACGCCTTCGCCGTGCAATTCCCCAACCGACTCCCACTCTGACCACCAGGCAGAAGGGCTAACTGACCGGCCCCTTACACAGAAAACTTGACACCCCCCGTCGATGTAGTCAACGATTAGGTAAGTCGGCGGTCGAGCTCCGCCGCTGCGAAAAACGCCGAGGCGGTCTTGAGGATCTCGTTCGCCCGCCGCAGTTCGGCGTTCTCCCGCTTGAGTCGCTTTACCTCCGCTGAATCGGCCGACGCTTGCGCTGGCGCGGCGCCCGACTCGGCCTCGATCCAGTTCCGCAGGGTCTCGGGCTTCACGCTCAATAGCGACCCGACGTGCTTGCGGGCGGCGAGCTTGGAGCACTGCGCATCGGCCAGGTGCTCGTGGTACATCCGGACCGCGCGCTCACGGGTCTCGGCGTCGAACTTTCGTGGTGCTGCCATGGGTTCCAGTCTTCCTTGTTAGATCGGAACCCTCCGACAGATCCAGGGAGGTTCAGGCCTGGTCGGCGCTGGAACGCGCCAACCGCGCCTAGTGCAGGGGCGAGCACGAGCGCCACGAGTATCCAGTAGCCAGCTTCTGGCACTGCGGACACGAACGAATCACGTTCGACCACGACTCCGGGCCGAGAGGCGCCAGCCCACCACGAATCTCCTAAGTAGTAGGTGGTGTTGGCAAAGAATGCGGCGACCAGGGCCGTCACCATTCCGCCCAGCGGCGTGCGGGCGCATATCCCTCCGGCAACCATCACCCCCGCCCATGCCCAACCGGCGTTCAGCACGTAGGTCAGCGCAGAAGGCCAGGCGTTCGATGCGGACGCACCGAGGCCCAACGTGACTCCCAGAAGTGCGGCAATCACGACCCGGCGCCCGCTCAAGCCCCACACCCAGCGAGGTGGGGCCCCTCCGGAATGCGGAGAGAAGGTCGGGGTGAGATCGGGTCGTGCGCGCATCATCGCATCACACTCTATTGACTTGCCCACCATGCGACCGGCGCGACAACCGGTCCTGACCCCGCGGCCAGAATGAACGCGATCACTTCTCCCAGCTACGACGAGCCCGCCGGGCCCCGGGTGCTACCGGGAGAACGACTGCACGGTGGTATCGGTCATGGTGCGTCCCCGCCGACCGCGAGGCTCGGGAGCAGGGTGTACACCTCTGCGACCGAGCGGCCCGCCGCCATCACCGTCGCATCCGGGCGCACGACTGCCGCTCGTGCGTGGTGGGCGTGCAACCATTGTCCGAGTGGGCTGTCGAGCGCCACGACGACGCTAGTACCTCTACGACGCCTGATTTCGAACTCCTGCTCGGGAGTAGCCCTGATCACGGCAACGATCCGGAAGCCTGGGTAGTCGTCGAGGCGGCGACCATCGGGGGTCACCACGGCGTTCGGCGCGAGCTGCCCGGCAAGGCTGGCTGCGCTCGGGGCCGTCACCCATCGCGGAATCCCGGAGCCCACCACCCCGCGTCTGACGTAGCAGGACGGCCGGAGTGCGGGGGTCGTGCTGTCGGTCAGTCTCGCCGACAGACCCGGCACCCCCGCGAGCACGGGTGCGAGTGCGCGGCGGAGTACATCGCCGCCGTGACCACCGCCGGTCATTGCGGCACCTGTCATCGTCGCGAGACGGATGAGACCGGTGCAGTGCGGGATGCGCTCCTGCTCATAGGATTCGAGGGTCGACGACGGTGCTCCGCCCCGCAGGACGGCGGCGAGCTTCCAGCTGAGGTTCGCGGCATCACGCAGACCCGCGCCCATTCCCTGGCCGATGAACGGAGGCGTCAGATGCGCGGCGTCGCCGAGCAGGAAGACCCGGCGATCACGCCAGCGTTGGGCGACTCGTGCCCGAAAGGTGTATTCGGCAGAACGAAACAATCTCAGGTCTGGCGCGTCGACACCCTCAAGCCACGGCTGTAGCAGCGGCACAACCGCGTCGATGTGGGCGTAGTCCTCGGCCGTCTCGTCGTCGAGTAGTTGGAACTCCCAGCGGTAACGGGTGTCGCCGACGCGCATGTAGGTGGCCGCTCGGTGGGTGTCGCACACCTGTGCCACGCCGTCCCACTGGCGTAGGTCGGCCGACGTCTCGACGTCGATGACGAGCCACCGCTGGCTGAACCCCAGATCTCGCCACTCGGACGAGATCGCCGAGCGGGTGATGCTGCCGGCGCCGTCGCAGCCGAGCAGGTAGCTTCCCCGGAACGTGATCGGCTCACCCGTGTCGCGGTCGGTCGCCGAGACCGTGACCCCCGAATCGGATTGATCGATACCGCTCACCTCGACCCCGGAGCGGAAGGTGATGAGGTCCGCGCGGTGGGCGACGGCGCTACGGAGGAGTTCCTCGAGTCGGGGCTGATCGAACATGGACGCGGCCGGAAAGCCGTTCACGCCCATGCCCGGATCGCGGGGGAACTCGGCGATGACCTGCAACGACGAGGTCACCAGACGCAGGCCCAGGGCAGGGCGGGAGATCTCCGCGAACCTCGGCCCGAGCCCGATTCGCGCGATGATCCGGTACACCTCGTCGTCGAGGTGCACGGCACGCGGTTGCGGGTAGATCGCGTCCCACCGCTCGAGGAGGATCGACGGCACCCCGAGGTCGGCGAGCATCGCCGCCGCGGCGAGACCTGTCGGTCCGGCACCGACGATGAGAACGGGTGCATTGCGTCGGCTCATCGGGTCCCTGCCAGTTCCAGTGTTCGCGTGGCGGAGTGCGCGGCGCCGACGCCGACGACGACGGCGGGGACTGTGGCAGTCCAGCCGTCACCGGCGCGCCGGTGAGCCCAGCACGCACCGCCCATCAACGAGCAGACCGCGACCGCGGCCGC
>NZ_JAALEC010000506.1:0-1532 GCF_014145205.1 Dietzia sp. DQ11-44 | reverse complement strand
CGGATGGCGAACTCGAACATCGGCACCCGGGCCGAGATCAGATCGCGGACGGCCGCGTCGCCCTTCTTCTGGCGGATGTCGCAGGGGTCCTGACCGGCGGGGGCCACCGCCACGAAGGTGCGGCCGGAGAACTGCTGGTCCCCGGAGAACGCCCGCATCGCGGCCTTCTTTCCGGCCTCGTCGCCGTCGAAGGTGTAGATGATCTCGCCGCGGAAGTAGTTGTCGTCCAACATCAGTCGCCGGAGGGTGGACAGGTGGTCCTCACCGAACGCGGTGCCACACGCCGCCACGGCCGTGGTCACGCCGGCCGCGTGCATGGCCATGACATCCGTATAGCCCTCCACGACCACCGCCCGGCGCTGGGCGGCGACGTCCCGCTTGGCCAGGTCCAGTCCGAACAGCACCTGCGACTTCTTGTAGAGCATCGTCTCCGGCGTGTTCATGTACTTGCCCAGGGTGTCGTCCTCGAAGAGCTTGCGGGCGCCGAACCCGATCACCTCCCCCGCGAGATTGCGGATGGGCCACAGCAGGCGCCGGTGGAACCGGTCGATCAGCGTCCCCCGTGAGCTGGTCTTGGACAGTCCCGCCGACTCCAGCTCCTTGGGCTCGAAACCCTGCCGCATCAGGTGTTTGCTCATGGTGTCCCAGCCCGTGGGCGCGTACCCGCACCCGAAGCGCTCGGCGTGGGAGAGGTCGAAGCCGCGGTCGGTGAGGAACGCGCGTGCAATCTCGGCCTCCGCGTCCTGATGGAGTCGCTCGGCGTAGAACTTCTGCGCGGCGGCGTTGGCCTGGACCAGTCGCGAACGGGTCCCGCGGTCGCGCTGGATCACCTGCCCGCCGCCCTCGTAGGAGATGCGGTAGCCGATCCTGTCCGCGAGCTGCTCCACCGCCTCGACGAAGCTGATGTGCTCCATCTTCATGAGGAAGGCGAACACGTCGCCGCCCTCACCGGTGGAGAAGCAGTGGAAATAGCCGTGCTGCGGACGAACGTGGAACGACGGCGTCTTCTCGTCCTTGAACGGGGACAGCCCCTTCATCGAATCCGCGCCGCCTGGTTTGAGCGCGACGTACTCGCCGACGACCTCCTCGATGCGAGTGCGTTCGCGGATCGCGGCGATGTCCTGCTCCGGAATCCGCCCTGCCATGCCGCCCAGAGTAACCGCCCGGGCAGGAGACCGGCGTGCCCCCTGCGACGGGCCGATACGCTGGCCGCATGATCGCACCCCCACCCCGCCCCCTCGCCGTCCGGAGCCCACGGTCCCGCACGGTGGCGGCCGTCGCGCTCCTGTCGGCGTTCCTCGTCAGCCTGGTCGGGTGGGCGGCGCCCTCCGCCTCGGCGGAGCCGCCGTCCCGGCTGCAGCAGCAGGTCACGGATTCCGCGGGCGTGCTGGGTGCGGATACCGCCGCCGTGGAGAGCCGGCTCGCCGAACTCCGGTCGACCGACAACATCCAGCTCTGGGTGACCTACGTCGACAGCTTCGACGGCGTGCCGGTCCAGCAGTGGGCGCAGGAGACGGCCCGCCTGTCCGACC
>NZ_JAALEC010000505.1:0-2741 GCF_014145205.1 Dietzia sp. DQ11-44 | reverse complement strand
GTAGTCGGGCCCGTTCAGGCCCACGGTGAACAGCGTGACGCCCTCGGCCAGCAGGGCGTCCGCCGAGCGCCGCGCGTCGTCGGCGGAGGCGGCGCCGCCGATCTCGGTGGAGCGCTCGATCTCAGCCGGGTCCCGACCGACGTCGGCGCAGTGCCCGGCCAGCACCCCGGACTTGTGGCGGTAGGTCTCCACGTCCACGAACGAGTGCCAGATGTCGGCGTGACGGGCCACGTGCTTCAGGGTCTTGCGCTCGCCCCCGCCGCCGAGGAGCACCGGGATGTGCCGGGTCGGGGGAGGGGTGAGCGTGGCGAAGCGACGGTCGATCCGCTCGAGCGAGTCGCCGAGGTCGTCGAGACGCGACCCCTTGGTCCCGAAGTCGTACCCGTACTCGGCGTAGTCCCGCTCGAACCACCCGCTGCCCAGGCCCAGGATCAGGCGGCCGCCCGAGATGTGGTCGACGGTGCGGGCCATGTCCGCCAACAGGTCCGGGTTCCGGTAGCTGTTGCAGGTGACCAGCGCGCCGATCTCGACCCGCTCGGTCTGCTCGGCCCAGGCGGCGAGCATGGTCCAGCACTCGAAGTGCGCGCCGTCGGGGTCGCCGTAGAGCGGAAAGAAGTGGTCCCAGTTGAACACCACGTCGACGCCCGCGTCCTCGGACCGGCGGACGGCATCGCGCAGGAGACCGTAGTCGGGCGCGTGCTGCGGTTGGAGTTGGACGGCGATGCGGACCGGGCGGTCGGTGTTCGGGGTCATGCGCCCAGTCTGGTCCGTATCGCCGCCCGGCGCACCCGACCCGCGATGTCGCCGGGTGCACACGAGTCGCGCACCCGGGCGCGGGTCGGATGCACCCCGGCCCTCGCTACCGCTCGCGTTCGAGGAGGAACCAGAAGTGCTCGCCCTCGTGGAGGGTCCCCCGGCCGTTCATCACGGCCAGGAGGGTGTCGGGGTCGACGACGGCGAAGTGGTCGATCACCGGCAGCCGGTCGTACACCATGGAGGCGCACGGGCGGCCGCGGAACGAGACCTCCCAGAGCGAGGCGCCGCCCCCACCGGTCGCGGAGGTGTCCGGGACGACCGCCCCGGACTCGTCGGTGACCAGGATCGGGTCCACCTTCCGCGGGTCGGTGAAGTCCTTGCCCCACCAGCGCATCTGCCCGAGCATCGCGAACATCGGGTGCCCGGTGTCGAGGCCGGTGCCCTTCCACCGGGTCCCGGCGATCTCGTCGATCCCGGCGGGCTCCAGCGAGTCCCACAAGGCCGTCACCCGGTCGGTGGGGACGGTCTCCAGGGCCCGGATCGCGGCCAGCTCGTCGGTGTGCGGCGCGCTCACAGCCCGTACGTCTTCCCGATGATGTCGCGCTGGACCTCGTTGGTGCCGCCGTAGATGGTGGACACGACGGCCTGGCGGACGAGGCGCTCCATGCCGTACTCGGTGGCGTAGCCGTAGCCGCCCATGGACTGCATGCACTCGAGGGTGACGCGTTTGCTCAGCTCGGAGGCCTTGAGCTTGGCCATGGAGGCCTCGCGGGGGAAGAGCGCCTGGGGGTCGGACTCGTCGATCTTCCTGGCCACGGCGTAGACCAGCAGGCGGGTGGCCTCGATCTCGGTGGCCAGGTCGGCCATGCGGTGGCGGATGACCTGGAAGGAGCCGACGGGCCGACCGAACTGTTCGCGCTCGCGGACGAACGTCAGGCAGTCGTCGAAGGCGCGCTGGGCCACGCCGAGCTGCATGGCCGCCAGGATGAGCCGCTCGATGTTGAGTCCGGTCATGAGCTGCTTCCAGCCGCCGCCGACCTCGCCGATCACGGACTCGGCGGGCAGGCGCACGTCGGTGAAGTACAGGTCGTTGACCTCCTTGCCGCCCATGGTCTCGATCCCGCTCATCTGCAGGCCCTCGACGTCGGCGGGCACGTCGAACATGGTGATCCCCTCGTGCTTGGCGCCGGACGAGTCGGTCCGCGCGACAAGGAGGATCCGGTCGGCGAAGTGGGCGTTGGAGCACCAGGTCTTCTGGCCGGTGATCACCCAGTCGTCGCCGTCGCGGACGGCCTTGCAGCGCAGCGCCGCGACGTCCGACCCGGCGCCGGGTTCGGACATCGAGATGGACAGGGTCCCGCCCTTGACGACCAGGTCGAGCGCGCGTCTGCGCTGCTCCTCGGAGCCGAACTTCTGGTAGGCGGCACCGGTGATGAGGGTCGGGCCGATGCCACCGATGGGGGCCAGGCCGCGCAGCGAGTGCTCGAGCAGCAGGCACAGTTCCACGGCTCCGGCGTCGGCGCCGCCGTACTCCTCCGGGACGGTCAGCCCCAGCCAGCCGAGCTCGGCCATCTTGGCGTAGATCTCGGGCGAGTGGGTGCCGCCCTCGGTGGTGAGCTCCCGCCGCTTCTCGGCGCTTCCGACCTCGCGCGCGCAGAAGTCGTCGATGGACCTGGCGAAGTCCCGCTGTTCTTCGGTGAGGATGTCGAACACGTCTGGCCTCGGTTTTCTGTCAGGGGGTGACGGTGGCGGGCACAGTCGACTACTGTGGCCCGTATCACGGACGGTACATCAAATATATGTGATCGGAAACTGGAGGGAACCCGAATGACGACCACCGAACCCAGCAAGACCGGCCCCACGCTCGCGAGCCTGGATCCCCGCGACGGCACGGTCCTGGCGGAGTACCCGATCGCCGGACCCGAGGAGGTGGCGCTCGCCGTCGAGCGTGCGCGCGCCGCCGCCCGCTGGTGGGCCGCCCAGGG
>NZ_JAALEC010000504.1:0-2343 GCF_014145205.1 Dietzia sp. DQ11-44 | reverse complement strand
CGGGAGTGGCTGCTCGAGTACAAGCGGTCGATCGCCTCCCGCTCCGACGAGTTGGCCTCGCTCATCTCCGCCGAGACCGGCAAGCCGGACGAGGACGCGACGCTCGAGGTCATGCTCACGGTGAGCCACCTGGAGTGGGCGGCCAAGAACGCCGACAAGGTGCTGCGCCGCCGCTCGGTGTCCGCCGGACTGCTCATGAGCAACCAGGCGGCCTACGTCGAGTACCAGCCGTACGGCGTCGTCGGCGCGATCGGCCCCTGGAACTATCCCGCGTTCACCCCGATGGGCACCCTCTCCTACGCCATGGCCGCCGGCAACGCCGTGGTGTTCAAGCCCAGTGAACTCACGCCCGGAGTGGGCGTCTGGCTCGCCGAGGTGTGGAACTCGCTCGGCGCCTCCCAGCCGCTGTTCCAGACCGTCACGGGTGACGGCTCGACCGGCGCCGCGCTGTGCAGGGCGGGCGTGGACAAACTGGCGTTCACCGGGTCGGCCGCGACGGGCCGCAAGGTCATGGCCGCGTGCGCGGAGACCCTCACCCCCGTCGTCATCGAGGGCGGCGGCAAGGACGCGTTCCTGGTGGACGCCGACGCCGACCTGGACTCGGCCGTCGACCAGGCGGTCTTCGGCGCCATGGGCAACGCGGGGCAGACGTGCGCCGGCGTCGAACGGATCTACGTCCACCGGGACGTCCGGGACGCCTTCGTCCACAAGTTCACCGCGAAGGTCCGGGCGCTGACCCCCGGCACCTCGGTGACCTCCAGCTACGGCCCCATGACGCTGCCGTCCCAGATCGACATCGTCCGCCGACACGTCAAGGACGCGCTGGCCCGGGGTGGCACGGCCGTCATCGGGGGCGAGGAGTCGGTGGGGGAGCGGGTCGTCGAGCCGGTCGTGCTGGTCGACGTGCCCGAGGACTCCACGGCGATCACCGAGGAGACGTTCGGGCCGACCGTCGTCATCAACTCGGTCGCGGACCTCGAGGAGGCGGTCGAGAAGGCCAACGCCAGCAGCTACGGCCTCGGCGGCGCGATCTTCACCGGCAACCGCAAGCGGGGACTGGCGCTGGCGGAGAAGCTCGACGTGGGCATGGTGTCGGTCAACGCGTTCCTGGCCTTCGCCGGGATCCCCTCGCTCCCGTTCGGTGGGTCGGGCGACTCGGGCTTCGGCCGCATCCACGGCGCCGACGGGCTCCGGGAGTTCTCGCGGCCCAAGGCCATCACGGCACAGAAGTTCGCCGCCCCGCTCAACCTCATGACCATGACCCGCAAGCCGAGGGACATCAAGGTGGTCAAGTGGATGCTGGCCAACGTGCAGGGAAAGCTGTGATCTCCCGATGACCGCCACCGCCTCGAACAGAACGACGCCGGAGGAACTCCGGGACACGACGACGACGAGCTCCGCGGACGCGGGACGGCGCACCCTGCCCGGGGTGTTCGGACCGATCCCGTCCGAGCTGGTGGCCGACGCCGCCGTCGAGCACCCGCTCACGGCGTCGCCGCCGCTCAAGCCGGGCCGCTGGTACTGGCGGGATCTCATCGCGTCCCTCGACCCGGTCGCCGACGCGGCGGAGATCCACCGCATCACCTCCTCCTACGAGTTCCCCTGGGACTACCAGCGGGCACTCGAGCTGGCCCTGTACCGCACGTACTGTGTGCCCTCGGTGTCGGCGGTCCTGGAGCAGGCCGGCCAGTTCCGCGACAACCCCCAGAAGCGGTACGACGACACCGCGTTGCTGATGGTGGAGCTGGTCGAGCACGGGTACGACTCGCCGCGCGGCAAGGAGGCGCTGCGGGTGATCAACCGCCAGCACGCGCGGTACGAGATCACCAACGACGACATGCTGTACGTGCTGTCGACGTTCATCTACGAGCCGCTGGAGTGGATCGACGCGATCGGGTGGCGGCGCCTGCACCCCCACGAGCGACTGGCCGCGTTCCACTTCTACCGCGGGGTGGGGCAGCGGATGAAGATCGCCGACATCCCGGAGGACATCGGGGAGTTCCGCCGGTGGCGTGACGACTACGAGGCCCGCACCTTCCGCTATGACCGGAACAACGAGCTCATCGGCACGTACACGCTCGATCTCATGTGTTCCTGGTATCCGGAGGCGGTCCGCCCCGCGGTCCGCAAGGTGGTCCTGTCGCTGGTGGACGACGACATGACCCGGGCCTTCGGCTTCCCGTGGCAGCCGCCGGGACGACGCAGGGCCGCGTACGCCGCGCTGCGGGCCCGGTCCGCGGTGGTCCGGTGGCTCCCGGTACGTCGACGGGCGCTGGGGTCGAGCGCGACCGAGAACCGGACCTACCCCGGGTATCCGAACGGCTACCGGCCCGCCGACCTGGG
>NZ_JAALEC010000503.1:0-5303 GCF_014145205.1 Dietzia sp. DQ11-44 | reverse complement strand
ACCCGCGCGCGCAACCCGCCCAATCGCCGCCGCGACCCGTCCAGCCGCCGCCGCTCCAACGAGAAGAGCGTTCCGCGCACCTGCCTCTCGGGCGATGTGCGCGGAACGCTCTTCTCGTTGGGGCGGGACCGGACCGGTGGGGCGGCCCGACCGGGGGCTACTTCTCCAGGGCGTTGACCACCGTGAGCTCACCGTCGGAGTGCGAGACGCGGATGCGCTTCTTGTCGAGCTTGCCGACGGAGGTCTTGGGGATCTCGTCGACGAACGCGAACTTCTCCGGCACCTGCCACTTGGCCATCCTGGACTCGAGGTGCGCGCGCAGGTCCTCGACGTCGGGGTCGGCCACGCCCTCCTTGACCACGATCGTGGCCAGCGGGCGCTCGTCCCACTTGGGGTCGGGGATCCCGATCACGGCCGCCTCGGCCACGGCCGGGTGCTCGAGGAGGTAGTTCTCCACCTCCACGGAGGAGATCCACTCGCCGCCGGACTTGATGATGTCCTTGGCACGGTCGGTGAGCTGCAGGAACGCCTCGGGGCGGACGTAGCCGACGTCGCCGGTGCGCAGCCAGCCGTCGTCGAACGAGTCGGAGTTCTCCACCTTGTAGTAGCTGCCCGTGATCCAGGGGCCGCGCACCTGGAGCTCACCCACGGACTCGCCGTCCCAGGGCATTTCCTGGCCGGCGTCGTCGACGATCCGGGCCTTGACCCCCGCGATGAACCGGCCCTGCGTGGTGCGCAGGTCGAACTGCTTCTCCTCCGGCAGGTCCGCCTTCGGCCGCGACAGCGTGCCGATGGGCGAGGTCTCCGTCATGCCCCACGCGTGGATGATGTTGATCCCGTAGTTCTCCTTGAACTTGCGGATCAGCGCGGGCGGGCAGGAGCTGCCGCCCACGACCACGGCACGGAAGCTCGACATGTCGATCGGGTGATCGACGCTGTACGCGTCCACGGCCTGCCAGATCGTGGGGACGGCGGCGGCCAGGGTCGGCCGCTCGGAGGCGATCATCGCGGCCAGCGGCTCGGGCTGCAGGAAGCGCTCGGGCATGAGCAGTGAGGCACCCACCAGGAACGCCGCGTACGGCAGGCCCCACGACATCGCGTGGAACATGGGGACGATCGCCAGCACGTTGTCGTCGAGCGAGATGTCCATCCCGTCCGACATGCACACCTGCATCGAGTGGAGGTAGATCGACCGGTGCGAGTAGACGACGCCCTTCGGATCGCCCGTGGTGCCCGAGGTGTAACACATCGCGGCGCCGGAGTTCTCGTCGACCTCGGGCCACTCGAACTCGGTGGGCTGGGCCGCCAGAAGCGCCTCGTAGTCGTGCACCTGCACGCCCTCCGGGGCCTCGAGGTTCGCCGCACCGCCGCCGGTGACGATCACGTGCTCGACGGTCGAGAACCGCGGCAGCAGGGGCTGCAGGAGCGGGATCAGGCTCGGGTCGACGATCACGACCTTGTCCTCGGCGTGGTTGGCCACGAACTCGAGCTGGTCCGGGAACAGCCGGATGTTCAGGGGGTGGAGCACCGCGCCCATCGACGGGATGGCCAGGTAGGCCTCCATGTGCTCCGAGTTGTTCCACTGGAACGTCGCGACGCGCTGGTCTGCGTCGATCCCGAGCGAACGCAGCCCGTGGGCGAGCTGGGCCGCCCGCTTCCCGAGTTCGCCGAACGTGACTTTCCGCGGGCCCTGATCGGTCCAGGTGGTGACGACCGCGTCCGAGTGGACGGTCGCGCCGAACGTCAGGATGGTACTGATGTTCAGCTGTTCCGGCTGCATGGTGCTGCGCATGCGAGGGGCTCCTCACTCAGGGGGGTGTCGGGGGTCACTGCTGGACACGACTCTACCTGCCGTCCAGGGCGTCGAAGACCTCCTGGACCGTCTTCATGGCCGAGAGGGCCGCCGGCGCCCCGCAGTACCCCGAGGCGTGAATCACGGCCTCGGTGATCTCCTCGCGGGTGAGGCCGTTGGTCAGGCCGCCGCGCACGTGACCGGCCAACTCGGCGTTCGCCCGCAACGCCACGAGCATGCCGATGTTCAACAGGCTGCGGTCGCGGCGCCCGAGTCCCGGGCGGTCCCAGATATTCCCCCACACGTTCTCGGTGACCACGTACTGGAGGGCCTCGGAGGCGGTCCCCTCGGCCCGGCCCATCGCGCGGTCCACGAAGGCGTCGCCCATCACCCCGCGCCGGGTCGCGAAACCCCGCGACCGGAGTTCCGCGGCCGAAGGCCCCTCGCCTGAACCGTTCGTCGTCGTCATCTCGTGGTCCTTCCTGTCGGTGGGTGTCGGAGGGTGGTCACGGCCCATCCTGCCGTCGACCCGGGGGTCGGCTACCCTCGGAGGGTCCGGCTCCCCCGCCGGACACCCGTGGTGCCCGGCGGAAGTCGGTGTGAATCCGACGATGCCCGCGCAACTGTGATCCCGCCCCGAGCGGGCGCGCCGGGTCGGCCGGTACCGCGGCACCGTACGAACTGACCTCGCACGAAGGACGGTTGCGTGCCGCGGCGTCCGCGTCGCTGCCGAGCTGCTTTCGTCCTGGCGATCCCCGGAGGATGTCATGCACCTGTCTCGAGCCCGGACCACGCCGCGATCCCGCTCTCTGCTCGCCGCCGTCCTCACCACCGTCGCACTGGTCGCCACGGCCTGCTCCGGGGCGGACGACCCGGCGGCCGACCAGACCGACGGCACCGGCGCCGCCGCCTCGGGCGAGCCGCAGGCGATCATCTCGCTCAGCCCCACCACCACCGAGATGCTCTACGCCGTGGGTGCCGGCGACCGGGTGGTCGCGGTGGACGAACGCTCGAACTATCCCGCCGATGCGCCGGTCACCGACCTGTCGGGTTACACCCCGAACCTCGAGGCGATCCTCGGGTACCAGCCGGACCTGGTCGTGGCCACGGACGACACCGGCGACATCGTCTCCGGTCTCGAGCGGTCCGGGGTCGAGGTCCTGCTGCTCCCCGCCGCACGGACCCTGGACGACACGTACACCCAGATCGAACAGGTCGGCGCGGCCACCGGCACGGTCGGCGAGGCCGCCGAGCTGGTCTCGCGGATGCGGGGCGAGATCGACGAGATCGTGGCCTCGGTCCCCCGGCGTGAGACCCCGCTGACCTACTTCCACGAGCTCGACGACACCTACTACACCGTCACCGACGACACGTACATCGGCGAGGTGTACTCCCTGTTGGGGCTGACCTCCATCGCGACCGGCGGGGACGCCTACCCGCAGCTGTCCGAGGAACTGATCCTCGAGGCGGACCCCGACCTGGTGATGCTCGCCGACGGGCAGTGCTGCGGGATCACCCCGGAGGTCGTGGCCGAGCGTCCCGGCTGGGGCGAGCTCGCCGCGGTCAGGCAGGACCGCGTCTTCGTGGTCGACGAGGACCTGGCCAGCCGGTGGGGCCCGCGCGTGGTGGACTTCATGCGTGAGGTGGCCGGGATCATCTCCACACTGACTGTGAACGAATCACAGCCCGAGAGGGAACCTGCCTCGTGACCCGTGCGTCGCCCCGCCACGCCCTGGTGTTGGGCGGAGCGACAGTGCTCTTCCTCGTGGCGCTGGTGGCGGGCACGCTGGTCGGTCCCGCCGACCTCACCCCGCGGGGAGTCCTGCTCGAGCTGGTCGGGCGACTGCCGTTCGTGCACGTCGACTCGGGGTTCTCGCCTCGCCAGCAGGTGATCCTGTGGGAGATCCGGATCCCGCGGGTCGTGCTCGGCGGGATCGTCGGCGCGATGTTGGCGATCGCCGGTGCGACCTATCAGGGCGTGTTCCGCAACCCGCTCGCCGACCCCTATCTCCTGGGTGTCTCCAGCGGCGCCGGGCTGGGCGCGACGCTGGCGATCGTCGTGGGCGGGGCCATGGGTTCGGCGATGGTGCCCCCGGCGGCGTTCGTCGGCGGCATGATCGCGGTGATGGCCACCTACACCCTCGGCCGCAGTGTCGGTGGCGGTCGGACCGAGGTCGTGATCATCCTCGCGGGAGTCGCGGTCGCCGCGTTCGCGAGCGCCATCCAGACCTTCTTCATGCAGCGCAACGACGAGACCCTGAGGCAGGTGTACTCGTGGATGCTCGGCCGGCTCACGACCAGCGGCTGGTCCGAGGTGCTGACCGTGCTGCCGTACGTCCTGGTCTCGGTCGCGGTGATCGCCCTGTTCCGGCGCACCCTCGACGTGATGGCGGTGGGTGACGTCGAGGCCTCCACCCTCGGCATCGCCCCGGCCCGGGTGCGGCTGGTGCTCATCAGCGTCGCCACGCTGGGCACCGCCGCGGTCGTGTCCGTGAGCGGCCTGATCGGATTCGTCGGCATCGTGATCCCGCACGCCGTGCGGATGGTGATCGGCCCGGGCCACCGGTTACTCCTACCGCTGTCCCTACTGGTCGGCGCGAGTTTCCTCGTCCTGGCCGACATCGTGGCCCGCACCGCGGTGAGCCCGGCCGAGCTGCCGATCGGGGTCGTGACGGCGGCGATCGGGGCCCCGTTCTTCCTGTTCGTCCTGCGTCGGAGCCGGGGGCTCATATGACCTCCACCCCGGACGCCGGCGAAGCCCTGTCCTGCCGCGGTCTCCATGTGGCCCGTGACGCCGTGCCCGTCCTGCACGGGATCGACCTGGTCGTGCCCACCGGGACCTGGATCTCCCTGGTCGGGCCGAACGGCTCGGGCAAGACCACGCTGCTCTACGCCATGGCCGGGCTCATCCCGTCCCGTGGGGAGGTCGAGGTCATGGGTCTGTCGCCACGGAGGGCCGGGCGACGGCGGGTCGCCCGGATGGTGGCGCTCATGCCGCAACGCCCGGTCGTGCCCGAGGGCGTGAGCGCACGGGAGCTGATCCGGCTGGGCCGCACTCCCCACATCCCCCGCTTCGGCACCGAGTCGCCCCACGACCACGAGGTCGTCGAGGGAGTGATCGACAGACTCGCGCTGCACGACCTCGCCCCGCGCATCGCGACCACGCTGTCCGGGGGCGAGCTCCAGCGGGTGGTCCTGGGCCGGGCGCTGGCACAGGAGCCCCGGGTGTTGTTGTTGGACGAGCCGACGAGCGCCCTCGACATCGGGCACCAACAGCAGGTTCTCGAGCTGGTCGACTCGATGCGACGCGAGAGCGGACTCACCGTGGTGGCCGCCATGCACGACCTCACCTCCGCGGCGCACTACGGCGAACGCGTGGTCCTGCTCGACGAGGGCCGGATCGTCGCCGACGGCACCGGGGAGGACGTGCTGACCGTCGAACGGGTGGCCGAGGTGTACGACGCCCGCGTCGAGGTCCTCGACCGCCCCGACGGCCGCGCCGTCCTGCCGC
>NZ_JAALEC010000502.1:0-1176 GCF_014145205.1 Dietzia sp. DQ11-44 | reverse complement strand
CGGCTGCGGCGGGTGCACCGCCGCCGTGGACGGCATCTGCGGTTGGTTGCGTGACTGCGCGTGACCGACCCCTTTCCCGGTGATCCGCCCACCCCCCGCCTCGACGGCGGGGAAACATGGACGACACACGACTGCGGCAGGATGGACATCGTGAACACCAACGACGACTTACCACTGCTGGGCCGCACGGTCGCGGTGACGGCTGCGCGTCGGGCGTCGGAACAGAAGGTTCTGCTCGAACGCCGGGGTGCGGCGGTCCTCCACGCGCCGGCGATCCGCATGATCCCCGTGGCCGAGGACGAACTCGTCCGCTCGGCCACCGCCCAGGTGCTCGCTGCTCCCGCCGACCTCATGGTCCTCACCACGGCGACCGGAGTCCGGTGGTGGACGCAGGTGTGCGAGGAGTGGGGTTACTCCCGGGACCTGCACGCCCTCATGGAACGGGTGCCGCTGTACTCGCGCGGGCCCAAGGTCACCGGGGCGCTCCGGGCCGCCGGTCTGCGCGAACACGCGTCGGCGGCGAGCGAGGCGACCCCCGAACTGTTGGAGATGCTGCTGGAGCGCGGGGTCGACGGCCTCACCGTGGCCGTGCAGCTCCAGGGTGCGAGCTCGGACTGGAATCCCATGGCCCCCCTGGTGGAGGGGCTCCGCGCGGCGGGGGCCGAGGTGATCGTGGTGCCGATCTACCGTTGGGAGCTCCCCGAGGACCTGGAGGCGTTCGACGACCTCGTCCGGACCGTCGCCCGGGCTGGCGTCGACGGGGTGACGTTCACCGCCGCCCCGGCCGTGGTGTCGATGCTCGAGCGGGCCGACCTGATGGGGATCCACGACGACGTGCTGGACGCCCTGTCCGGTCCGGTCGCCGCCCTCTGTGTGGGACCGGTGACCGCCGAACCGCTGGTCGACCTCGGTGTACCCGTGTCGATGCCGGACCGGATGCGCCTCGGTGCGCTCATGCGACACGTCACCGACGAGCTGGTGGCGCGGTCCCGGCCCGTCACGGTGGCCGGCCACGAACTCACCGTGTGTGCGGCCGCGGTCCTGATGGACGGTCGGCCCATCGAGCTCTCGCCGGCGCCGCTGGCACTGCTGCGTGCGATGGCGGACCGGCCGGGCAAGTGCGTGAGCCGGGAGGAACTCCTCGCCGTGCTGCCCGGCGACGGCGCCGACCCGCAC
>NZ_JAALEC010000501.1:0-2741 GCF_014145205.1 Dietzia sp. DQ11-44 | reverse complement strand
CACGCTGGCGCCGCCGGCCGGGTGGAAGCCGGTGGAGGTCTTGACCATGTCCGCCCCCGCGCGCGCGACGGCGTGGCACAGCTCCTCGACCCGCCGGTCCCCCGCCTCCTCGCCCAGCGCCCGGTGGATCGCGGCGGTCTCGAGGATCACCTTGATCACGGTGGGCGGGGGCACGGCGTCGCGCATCGTCAGCACGTCGGCCATCACCTCGTCCACCAGGCCGGCGATCGCCGCACCCACGTCGATCACCATGTCCACCTCGACGGCGCCCTGATCCACCGCCAGCCGTCCCTCCATGGCCTTGACCAACGCGTGGTGTTTCCCGGACGGGAAGCCGGCCACGGTCGCCACCGTCAGGCCCTCCGCCCGCACCGGGAGCATCGCCGGGCTCACGCACACCGCCTTGACCCCGAGAGCGCGGGCCTCGTCGACACAGGCCTGGACGTCCTCGCGGGAGGCGTCCGGGGAGAGCAACGTGTGGTCGATCATCGCCGCGACGCGGGCGCGGGTCAGCTGAATCTGTGGCGTGGCATCCATGCCGGCCAGCCTAGCGGGGCTCCCCACCACCCCCTGCTGGCACAATGACCGTTCATGTCACGCCGCTACGTCCTCACGCTGGGTTGCCCCGACCGCATCGGCATCGTCGCCCGCATCGCCACGTTCCTCGCCGAGCTCGGCGGCACCATCGTGGAGGCGGCCTACCACGCGGACGAGAACTCCCGCTGGTTCTTCACCCGGCAGTCCGTGGACGCCGAGTCGATCGGGATGGACCTCGACGAGCTGCGCCGCCGCTTCTCACGGGTGGCCGCCGAGCTCGGCCCGGAGACGGACTGGAACATCGCCGACTCCAGCGAACCGAAGGACATCGTCGTCCTGGTGTCCAAGGAGGGGCACTGCCTGCACGACCTCATGGGCCGGGTGGACAGCGGGGACTTCCCCGCCCGCATCCGCGCCGTGATCGGCAACCACGACACCCTGCGGGGGATGACCGAGGCGCACGGCATCCCCTTCCATCACGTGCCGTTCCCCGCGGATCCGGCCGAGCGGGGTCCGGCGTTCGCCGAGGTGTCCTCGATCGTCGACGACATCGACCCGCACGCCATCGTCCTGGCCCGCTTCATGCAGGTCCTGCCGGACGATCTGTGCTCCCGCTGGGCCGGTCGCGCCCTCAACATCCATCACAGCTTCCTGCCGAGCTTCGTGGGGGCGCGCCCCTATCACCAGGCGCACATCCGGGGGGTCAAGCTCATCGGGGCGACCTGCCACTACGTCACCGCCGACCTCGACGAGGGACCGATCATCGAGCAGGACGTCATCCGCGTCGACCACGCGGCGACAGTGCAGGACATGGTCCGGCAGGGCCGCGACGCCGAGAAGCTGGTGCTGGCCCGCGGGCTGCGGTGGCACCTCGAGGACCGCGTCCTGGTCCACGACGTCCGGACCGTCGTCTTCACCTGAGACGAGGCCCAGCGACAGGAGAAGGCTCAGCCGCGGGAGAAACCGTGGCGCTCGGTGAGCAGGGTCTCGGCGGCGGACAGGAAGATCAACCGGGCGGCCGCGCCGGCCCGGGGAAGAATCGACCGGACCCGCTTCTCGAGCACGGCCTGGTCCATCCCCGCCCCGCGAACGGTCTCCACCAGAACGGTGAACGCCTCTGCCGCCCGGCTCTGACCCTCCATGAACAGGCGGCCGATCTTCTCGATACCCTCCTCGTCCACGCCGAGGACGATCAGGTCACGCAGGAGATCGGCCATGTAGACGTCGGAGAAGAAGTGGTCGGCTGCTCCCGGTTCGGTGATCAGACCGAGGGACTCCCCCACGTCGATCAACTCCTCGGGCATGTCGAACGAGGCGACCGCCTGGGACTCCGCCCGGGTGAGTCGCCGTCGGGACCCCGAGGGCCTGCGCTCGCCCCGTACGCTCTCGACCTCGAGCAACTCGGCGAGGGTGAACCCGTGCCGCTCGGCGATGAGCAGCTCCTCGATCGTGGCGAAGGTGTATCCCCGGTTGAGCAGGCGAAGGATCAGGTCGAGCCGACTGCGGTGATCCGGCCCGTAGAGCGCGGTCCGGCCCTGTCGGATGGGCGGCTGGAGCAACCCGCGTTCCTGATAGACGCGGATATTGCGAACGGTCGCGCCGGAGGTCTCCGCCAGCTCCTCGATGCGCTGCAGCGGCGCGGACCCCCTGGCACTCACCTGCGCCTGCCGCCGACGGCAGGCCTGACGTCGGCGAAGAACACCCCGACCGCCACCATCGCCACGATTCCGAGGATCCCGAACGGCCGGATCGCGAAGAAGAGGGCGGCTCCGGCGCAGATACCGATCCAGGCCGGTTTGGGCCACTTCCCCTCCATCGAGTACGCCGACGCGGGAGGAAGGACCGCCAGCACCAGGCCGACGAGCGCCCACGCCACGAGGGCCGCCTGGATCGCGAGCTGGATGAGGCCCCAGGTTCCGGGCAATGCATCTATCACAACCGCCAGTGTAGTCGGCGCGTCCGACACCCCGGCCATCGATGTTCACGGCGTGGAGTTGGGGGTTCGACGGCCCCGTGACGAGAGCCGCCCCCGGCCCGCTCGGGGAGAGCGGGCCGGGGGCGGCTGACTGCGGCCTCAGCCGCGGTGACTCACTTGCTGCCGGAGTCGGACGACTTGTCGGTCGACGACGAGGACTAGGTCGTCGAGGACGACGACGGCGTGCTGGCCGAGCCCGAACCGGAGGTCGAGCCCGAACCCGAGGTCG
>NZ_JAALEC010000500.1:0-11283 GCF_014145205.1 Dietzia sp. DQ11-44 | reverse complement strand
TCTGGGCCGCCTGGGCCTCGACCTTCGCGGCACCGCTCTGGACCTCGTCCGAGGCGGCGTACGCGGCGTCCTCGACCTTGTCGGCGGCCTTGTCGGCGGCGGTACCGGCCTCCTCGGCGGCCTGACGGGCGGCCTTGGACACGCGGCCCGCGGCCTTCACGCCGATCGACCGGGTCTGGCGGGCGACCGTGCCGAGCGCGTCCTCGCCCAGCTCGACCTGCTCCTCCATGGCGCCGGCGGCGCGGGCGACCTGCTCGTTGACGCGGGCCAGGCCGGCCTCGAGCTGCGGGTTCTCCTCACGCAGGCGGGACACCACGTCCTCGCCACGGGCGGCGAGCCCACCGTAGATCCCGGCCGCGACCTCGACGTAGGCGTCGGCGACCTTCCGCAGCTCCTCGGGGCGGAACCGGTTGACCAGCTCCTCCACCTCGGCCGGCAGCGCCTGCACGCGATCGGGGACCTCGGTGACGCGGTTCTGCACGTCCGCCACGCGCTCGGTCACCCGGTTCTGCACGTCGGTCACGCGCTCGTTCACCTTGGTCTGGGCGTCGGTGACGGCCTCCTCCGCGCGACGACGGAGGTCCGAGACCAGCCCGGACACGGCCTGGACCGCGAGGTCGTTCACGCCGACGTAGGCGTAGACCGGGGTGCGCACGGCGGACAGCGCCTGACCGAGCGGGCCGCTCGGCGCGGTGTCCTTGGGGTTGGCCTGCGACTCGGCCTGCGCGGCGGCGGCCTGGGCGGGGGTCTTCTTGGAAACGGGCTTCTTCTGGCTCATGTCGGCTCCTTGATCGTTGTCATGCAGGTGTTGCGGGGTGGGATGTGACGTGGCCCCACGGGGCCGCCGTCGGACGGGCTCAGTGCACGTCGACGACCTGTTCGGCGGCGGTCGCGTTGTTCGTTCGGAACGACTCGTAGATCTCCACGAGCACCTCCCTCTGACGCTCGGTGAGGTCGGGCGCGGTGAGGATGGCGTCCCTCACCGGACTGCCCTCCTTCAGTTCGAGGATCCCGGCGCGGGCGTAGAGCACCTCGGCGGACAACCTCAGACCTCGTGCGATCTGACCCAGCACCTCAGCGGACGGCTTGCGCAGCCCACGCTCGATCTGACTCAGATACGGATTGGAGACGCCGGCACGCTCGGCGAGCTGCCGGATGGACACCTCGGCGGCCTCCCGCTGTGCGCGGATGAACGACCCGATGTCCTGCGACTCGGAGATGCGCTTGTCGTCGTCACCCTGTGGGGCGACGTCGTCGTGACGGGGGACCTCGCCGGTCGGCTTGGCCCTCCGCGCGAGGGTCGCGGCGGTCGGTTCGACCGCCTGCGCGGCGGTGGACCCGGGCTTCCTGCCGGTCTCCCGGCCACGTTTCTCGGCCATGGAGTCCACCTCCCCTCGCCGTGCGTCTCACGTCGTCTGAGGACAACGCTAGCAACGAGTGCTAACTGCAGCAAGCGGTCGGAGCGGTGTGATGGGTCACAGGCTCGCGGCGGGCCCCTCAGGGGCCGCGTCAACGAACGGGCAGGTCGAATGAGCAGGTCAGAAGACGAGCAGGGTGAACTGATGGATGATCACGCCGACGAGGGCGCCGACGAGCGTGCCGTTGATCCGGATGAACTGCAGGTCCTTTCCGGCGAGCAGCTCGATCTTGTCGGACGCCTCGTCGGCGTCCCACCGCTCGACGGTATCGGCGATGATCGAGGTCACCTCGCCGGCATAATTCACCGCCACGTACGTCGCGGTGCGGGTCATGTAGTCGTCGAGGCGCGCCCGAACCTTCTCGTCGTCGACCAGAAGATCGGCCAGCCGGCGCAGGAGGTCGTCGATCTTCACCCGGAGGGTCGAGGAGGAGTCCTCGGTGGCCTCGACGATCATCCGCTTGGCCGCCGTCCAGGCGGAGGCCGCCGCCCGACGGACCTCCTCGCGGTTCATCACCTCCGCCTTGAAGATCTCGAGCTTGTCCATCGTGGCCGGGTCCTGCTGGAGGTCGCGGGCGAAGTCCTCGACGAACCCGATCAGGGCAAGGCGGACCGCGTGCTGCTTGTCCACCTTGATCTGCCAGGTCCACTCGCGGAGCTCGCGGTAGGCGCGGTCGGAGAGCAGCTCGTTGACGAACTGCGGCGCCCAGGTGGGCGCCTTCTCGCGGACCCAGCGGTCGATGGTCTCCGGGTTGGCCTCGACCCACCCGTGGGTGCGGTCGGCCATGAGGTCGAGGAGAGGCAGGTGGCGGCCCTCCTCGAGGAGCTCGGCCAGGATCCGGCCCGCGGGCGGTCCCCACTTCGGCTCCGCGATCCGGGCGACGATGGTCCGCTCGATGATCGCCGTGGCGTCCTCGTCTCGCAGGACCGCCAGGACGGACCGGATCGCCTTGGCCGCCTGGTCGGAGGCGATCGCACGGTGGTCCTCCTCCTGGAGCCACTCGCCCGCCCGCGCGGGGATCCGGGCGCTGCGGACCTTCTCGCTGACCATCTCGGGATCGAGGAAGTTCTCGCCGACGAAGGTGCCCAGCGAGGTCCCCAGCTGGTCCTTCTTCTTGCGGATCAGCGCCGTGTGGGGGATGGGGATCCTCAGCGGGTGACGGAACAGCGCGGTGACCGCGAACCAGTCCGCGAGGCCACCGATCATCCCCGCCTCGGACGCCGCGCGCACGTACCCGGCCCACGCCCCGGCGCCGTTGGACAGCGAATACTCCGCGAAGAGGAAGATGATCCCGGCCACGACCAGGAACCCTGTCGCGACCAGCTTCATGCGGCGGAGCGCAGCCCTGCGCTCCGCGTCGGTCGCCGGGTCACCCGCGACCAGGGCGGAACCGCCCGCCGCGGCGACCGGGTCGAGCGTCAATGTGCGTCCTTGCGCCCGTACTTGCGGAACCCGATCATGCACACCGCGAGGCCGATGACAAAGACGACGACGGTGGCCACGACCGCGGCCACGACCAGACCGAGGGAGACGTCCATGTCGTCGGTGTAGAAGGCGAGCGCCGTGATGGGCAGACCCAGCATGCTCATCGCCAGCAGCATGATGGCCGAACCGGCGTAGATCTCGGTCGAGTACAGCGGGTAGGTGGGCGCCACCTCGGTCGCGTACTTCGGGTAGTACTCCTCGACGATGGCAGCACCAGTGTGCTCGAGGGTCTGACCGGCCATGATGTCGTCCTCTTTCGTCTACTACCGATCCCGGACGCGGCGGCCCGGGAGTTGCTTGACCCGATTCTATTGGAACCTCAGGTCCCGCGGGCAACCGCCCGGCGGATTCGTCGCGCCGCGGTGACCAGGTTGCGCAGACTCGGCTCCAACTGCCAGGTGTAGCGGGTCTTGAGCCCGCCGTCCGGGACCGCCCAGAGGCGGTCCACCCCCACCGCCGCCACGGCCTCGAGCAGCCTCTCGTGCAGCAGATCGATGTCCGGGACGAAGCCGGATCGAGACTCGTACACACCCGGGGCCACCTGCCGCGTGAGGGTGTGGTCGGTGAGGGCGTCGAGGACCCAGTCGATCGACCGGGTCGCGACGATCGCGGTCACGTCCGCGTCGAGCCCCTCGATCGCCTCCTTCATGACCTGGAGCGACGAGTAGCTCAGGTGCGTGTGGATCTGGGTGTCCGGCCGGGCACCCGCCGACGCCAGGCGGAACGTCGCCACCGCCCACTCGAGATAGGCCCGCCTGTCCGCGCCCCGCCGCGGCAGCAGCTCGCGGATGGCCGGCTCGTCGATCTGGACGATCGCCAGCCCAGCCTCCTCCAGGTCCGCCACCTCGTCGCGGATCACCAGCGCCAGCTGGGTGGCCACCTCGGGCAGCGCGAGGTCCGTCCGACAGAAGGACCGGGCGAGCATCGTCACCGGCCCGGTCACCATCCCCTTGACCGGCCGGTCGGTGAGGGTCTGCGCGTACCCCGTCCACTCGACCGTCATGGGCGCGGGCCGGGCCACGTCCCCGTACAGGATGGGCGGGCGCACGCACCGGGACCCGTAGGACTGCACCCACCCGTACCGGGTCGCGGCGAACCCGTCGAGCAGTTCCGCGAAGTACTGCACCATGTCGTTGCGCTCGACCTCGCCGTGCACGAGGACGTCCAGGCCGATGTCCTCCTGCAGCCGGATCACCGAGGCGATCTCCTCCCGCAGGTACCCGCGGTAGCGCTCGTAGTCGATCCGGCCGTCGGCCAGGTCCCGGCGGGCCCGGCGGATCTGCACCGTCTGCGGGAACGAACCGAGGGTCGCGGTGGGGAGGATCGGCAGCCCCAGACGCCCCGCCTGCAGGGGCGCCCGCTCCGCGTAGGGCATGCGGACCTTGTCGTCGTCGTCGACCGACGCCGTCCTCGCCCGCACGTCCTCCCTGCGCGCACTGGGCCGCACCGGCAGCGGCCGCCAGCGCGGCGTGGGCCCGTCCACCAGGGCGTCGGCCAGTGACACCACCTCCGCGACCTTCTGCCGCGCGAAGGCCAGCGCGTCCTCGAGTTCCGCGGGCAGGTCCACCTCGGCCCCGACGTCGTAGGGCACGTGGAGCAGCGTGCAGGACGTCGAGACCACCAGATCGGTGAAGGTGGCCTTGAGCTGTTTCAAGTAGTCCAGGACCTCGAACTTGTCCGTGCGCCAGACGTTCTGGCCGTCGACCACCCCGGCGTAGAGCCGTTTGTCGGCCAGCCCCGGGATCGCCGCGAGTTCGTCCGCGGGCCGGTAGCCGTGCACCAGATCGAGACCGATCGCCTCGACCCCCGTGGACGCGAGCGCGGGCAGCGCCCCGGCAAGGTCCCCGTACTGCCCCGTCACCAGGATCCGCGGACGGGTGGGGGCCGCGGACAGCCGGTCGTAGGCACATCGGACCCGCTCGACCTCGGCCGGCGTGCGCTCCATGGTCATACAGGGCTCGTCGAACTGCACACAGGTCACGCCCGCCCCCGCCAGCGCCTCGAGCAACGCCTCGTACTGTTCGAGCACCCGGTCGAGCAGCGCGAGGGGCCGGAAGCCGGGGTCGGCGGTGGGTGCGGGCTTGCTCAGCAGCAGCAGCGACACCGGTCCGGTGATCACGGGCCGGAGGTCGACCCCCAGCTCGTGGGCGCGGGCGACCTCCGCCAGCAGCTCCTCCGGACGCAGGCCAAACACGGAGGAGTCCTCGAACTCGGGCTGGCGGTAGTGGTACGGGGTGCCCTGCAGGGCGACAAGTTCCAGGGGTGCCACGTCCGCACGGCCGCGGGCGAGCGCGAACTGCGTGTCCAGCGGGGACAGGTCACGGACCAGGTCCCGGAAGCGGTGCGGGACGGCGCCGATCAGCAGGGCGTCGTCCAGGACGTGGTCGTAGAAGGAAAAGGTGTGTCCCGGGATCTGTGTGAGCCCGGTGTCGCGGAGCTCCCGCCAGGTCGACTCCCGGATCCGGCGCCCCACGGCCAGGAGTTCGGACCGGGTGCCGTCACCGTGCCAGTACCGTTCGAGCGCGCGTTTGAGCTCGCGGCGCGGGCCGATCCGCGGGTAGCCCAGCACGCTGGACGCACGGCTCAGGGCGAGGTGCGAGCGTTCGAGCTCGGTGGCCACGGCGGTCAGCGGGCGGCTCGGGTCGCGGCGCGGGGGACGTCGTAGCGGTAGAAACCGTGGCCACTCTTCTTCCCCAGCCGTCCGGCCTCGACCATGCGCAGCAACAGGGGTGGCGGGGCGTACAGCGGCTCGCGGAACTCGGTGTACATCGAGTCGGCGATCGCCTTGACCGTGTCCAGACCTACGAGGTCGGCCAGGGAGAGCGGGCCCATCGGGTGGGCGCACCCCAGCACCATGGCCTTGTCGATGTCCTCCGGGGTGGCGAAGCCGCTCTCCGCCATCCTGATCGCCGAGAGCAGGAAGGGCACGAGGAGCGCGTTGACCACGGCTCCGGACCGGTCCGCGGAGTGCACCACCTGCTTGCCCAGGACCTGTTCCGCGAACCCCTCGGCGCGATCACGGACGGACTCCCCCGTCTCCAGCGTGCTCACCAGCTCGACCAGCGGGAGCACGGGGACGGGGTTGAAGAAGTGCATGCCGATCACGCGCCGGGGCCGCGCGGTACCCGTGCCGAGCTTCATGATCGGGATGGAGGAGGTGTTCGAGGCAAGGACCGCCTCCGGATCGGTGACCACCTCGTCGAGTTCACGGAACACGGCCGTCTTGGCCGCCTCGTCCTCGACGATCGCCTCGATCACCAACTGGCGATCGGCGAAGTCCCCGAGGTCGGTGGTGAACCGCAGCCGCAGGGCTGCCTGGTCGCGCTCGCGCCGGGTGATCTTCCCGGAGGAGACCCCCCTGTCGAGAGAGGAGAGGATGCGGGAGCGGCCCGCGGCGGCGAGCTCCCGGGTGGACTCCCACACCAGGACGTCGACGTGGGCGCGGGCGCAGACCTCGGCGATCCCCGCCCCCATCTGGCCGGCACCGACCACTCCCACGCGGGTGATCGACCCCTGTCCCGGGGCTACCTCGCGGGTGGTGGGCATGTGCGACACGTCCTTCTTCGAACCGGATGGTCGGCCCGGGCATCGGCCCGGGAGTGCGTGAGACACGACCGGGGGCCGGGGCCGCCTCGAGGAGACGGCCGCGGCCCCCGGTGTGTGGTGGTGCCAGCGTGCTGGCCGCCCTACTCGAGGGCGACCCGGGGGGTCAGTGGAACTGACCCTCCTCGGTGGAGCCCTTCAGCGCCGCGGTGGACGTGTTGGGGTCGACCGTGGTGGCGATGCGGTCGAAGTAGCCGGCGCCGACCTCGCGCTGGTGCTTGACGGCGGTGAAGCCACGCTCCTCGGCGGCCTTGAACTCGCGCTCCTGCAGCTCGACGAACGCGCTCATCTGGTTACGGGCGTAGCCGTAGGCCAGGTCGAACATGCCGTAGTTGAGCGAGTGGAAGCCGGCCAGGGTGATGAACTGGAACTTGAAGCCCATCGCGCCGAGCTCCTTCTGGAACTTGGCGATCGTGTCGTCGTCCAGGTTCGCCTTCCAGTTGAAGGAGGGCGAGCAGTTGTAGGCCAGGAGCTGGTCCGGGAACTCGGACTTGACGGCCTCGGCGAACTGCTTGGCGTACTCGAGGTCCGGGGTGCCGGTCTCCATCCAGATGAGGTCGGAGTACGGGGCGTAGGCCTTGGCGCGCTCGATGCAGGGCTCGATGCCGTTCTTGACGTTGTAGAAGCCCTCGGCGGTGCGCTCACCGGTGATGAACGGGCGGTCACGCTCGTCGACATCGGAGGTGATGAGCGTGGCGGCCTCGGCGTCGGTGCGCGCGATGATGACCGACGGGACGTTCGCGACGTCGGCCGCGAGACGGGCCGAGGTCAGCGTGCGGATGTGCTGGTTGGTCGGGATGAGCACCTTGCCACCGAGGTGGCCGCACTTCTTCTCCGACGCGAGCTGGTCCTCCCAGTGCACACCGGCGGCGCCGGCCGCGATCATGGCCTTCTGCAGCTCGTAGGCGTTGAGGGCGCCACCGAAGCCGGCCTCGGCGTCCGCGACGATCGGGGCGAGCCAGTTCTCCACCGAGGTGTCACCCTCGATGCGGGCGATCTCGTCGGCGCGCAGCAGCGCGTTGTTGATGCGGCGCACGACGGTCGGGACCGAGTTGGCCGGGTACAGCGACTGGTCCGGGTAGGTGTGGCCCGAGAGGTTGGCGTCGCCGGCGACCTGCCAGCCGGAGAGGTACACGGCCTCGAGGCCGGCACGGATCTGCTGGACGGCCTGGTTGCCGGTCAGCGCGCCGAGGGAGTTGACGAAGTCCTTGTTGTTGACCTTGTCCCAGAGGATCTCCGCGCCACGGCGGGCGAGGGTGTGCTCCTCGACGACGGTGCCCTGCAGCTCCGCCACCTGCTCGGCGGTGTAGTTGCGGGTGATGCCCTTCCAGCGGGGGTTGGTGTCCCAGTCCTGCTGGATCTCTGCAGCGGTACGTGCCTTGCCGACGTTCGACATCGCGACTCTTTTCTGTCTCGGGGGCGGACCCTGCTTCGCACAATTGCGAGCGCGGCGTCCTGTACCTGGAAAGGATGCCACACGCATCGCAGCCCGTCTACCTGGGAATTGTGCGAATCTGGCGAGTTTCCTTGCATTGCTTGCGAACTTTGCGAAGAATGTGGGGCACACCACCGACCCGCGGGAGCCGCTGATGACCACCATCCACATGGGTGCTCGCCTGCGCCGCCTGCGCGAGGAGCACGGTCTCACCCAGGCCGCCTTCGCCGAGACGCTCGGGCTCTCGGCCAGCTACCTGAACCAGCTCGAGAAGGACACGCGCCCGGTCACCTCCCGGGTGCTGGCCCGACTGTCCGAGGAGTACGGGGTCGACTCGACCTTCTTCGCCTCCGACGCCGACACGCGGTTGATCGCGGAGCTCACCGAGGCCCTGTCCGACCCCCAGGTGTCCACCGGGATCCCCGCGGGCGACGTGATCGACCTGGTCCGTGCCCACCCGTCGCTGGCACGCGCCTTCGCGGTATTGAACCAGCGGTACCGCAACTCCGCGGACCTCCTCGCGGCCCTCACCGAGAGCCGCAACGCCCTGTCCGACGAGGCGGACAACTTCGCCCTGGCCATGCCGCACGAGGAGGTGCGCGACTACTTCTACCAACGCCAGAACTACATCGACTCCCTGGACACCGCGGCCGAGGAACTCACCACCCGGATCCGCATGAACCGCGGCGACGTCCGGGCCGAGCTCGAGAACCGGCTCGCCGAGATCCACGGCGTCCGGGTGGTGCGCCGCGTGGACCTGCCCGACGGGTTGTGGCACCGCTTCTCCGCCCGGGACCGCCGGTTGGACCTGTCGGCGCACCTGACCGGAGGACAGCAGGCCTTCCGGGTGGCGTCCGAGCTCGCGTTCCTCGAACACCGCGAGCTGCTCGACCAGCTCGTGGCCGACGGCACCTTCAGCTCCCCCGCCGCCGGCGCCCTGGCCCAGCGCGGGCTGGCCAACTACTTCGCCGCGGCCGTGCTCATGCCCTACCAGCGCTTCCTCGACACCGCCGAGGACTTCCGCTACGACGTGGAACGCCTGATGACCTTCTACGCGACGGGCTACGAGACCGTGTGCCACCGCCTCTCCACCCTCCAGCGCCCGGGAGCCTCCGGGGTGCCCTTCAGCTTCGTGCGCGTCGACCGCGCGGGGAACATGTCCAAGCGGCAGTCGGCCTCCGGTGTCCACTTCACCACCTCGGGTGGCACCTGCCCGCTGTGGAACGTCTACGAGACCTTCTCCTTCCCGGGCAAGATCATGCGCCAGGTCGCGGAGCTGCCGGACGGGCGTCTGCACCTGTGGGTCTCGCGCACCGTCACCACCCGGCCCATGCGATTCGGGCAACCCCGCAAGACGTTCGCGATCGGTCTGGGCTGCGAGGCCCGGCACGCCCACCGCACCGTCTACGCGCAGGGACTCGACCTCGCCGACGCCGACGCCGCCACCAAGATCGGGTCCGGGTGTCGCATGTGCGAGCGGCCCGCCTGTCCCCAACGTGCCTTCCCGCCGCTGAACCGCACCCTCAAGGTGGACGCGCACCGCTCGTCGCTCTCGCCCTATCTGCTCGACGAACCCCACTCGCCGGCCGCCTCCCCTGCCCTACCCTGACGGCCATGAGCCAGCCGCACAGCACCGACAGCCATCCCCGGGACCCGGCCCGGCCCCGCATCCGTCCCGGCGGGTTCCGTGAACTCGGACCGGTGGGCTGGGCCGTCAACCGCGTGGGCGCCCGCGTGACCGGCAGCCGCGACGTCCATCTGTTCGCCACGCTCGGACGTGCCCGCCGGCTCTTCCCCGCGTGGTTGGCCTATTCCGGGATGATGATGCCGTTCGGGGTCCTCGACCGCCGGACCACCGAGCTGGTGATCCTGCGCGTGGCCCACCTGCGGGACAGCGCCTACGAGCGGGCCCACCACGAGCGGATCGGCGCGCGGGTGGGGCTCGACGACGACGAGATCACCCGCACCCTGCACGACCCCGCGGACGCCGGCTGGTCGGACCGGCTGCGCGCGGTGTTGACCGCGGTCGACGAGCTGGTGCGGACCAAGGACATCGCGGACGACACGTGGGCGGAGGTGGCGGCCCACCTGACCGAGGCCGAGCTGGTGGGTCTGGTGCAGTTGGTGGCGCAGTACGACGGCCTGGCCACGTCCCTCCGGGCCCTGCGCATCCAGCCCGACCGCCCCCGCTGACCCACCTGCCCAGCCCCTCCGGGTTGCGCGTCCCCTTTGCTCGCCCCCTTCCGAGTTCCGCGCCCCCTCTGCTCGCCCATCCGCCACGTGCGCGCCCCCTCTGGTCCATTCCCGCCGCGCACCTGTCGTCCCCATGTTCGGACGACCAGCCCATCGGCTCCTCCGGGAGCCCACCGGGTCCTCCGTGCGCTCCGGTCGTCCACAATCGTCCCCCCTCCACAGGGCGGCCGGAATCCCCGCGTGAACACCGGACCCCCTCGTTCCCGCCGAGGATCATCCTCGGCATGACGCGCCACCACCCGGGCCCACAGCACCCCGTCCTCTCGTCCGCCCGGCTCAGCAGCGAGCTCGCCGCCCTCCCCCGTCGACGACGAGAGCGCGAGTTCGTCAAGATCGCGGACGAACTCTGGCTGCCGGCTGGTCTTCCGCTCGGCTTCGAGACCTTGTCAGTGGCCTACTCGCGGCTGTACCCGAGCGGCGTCCTCACCGGATGGTCGGCGGCGGTCCTCCACGGGATCGCCGCCCCTGACGACGCCATCCCGGAGTTGTGCGTCGGCCCCAGCGGAAGAACGCGTTCGGGCCTGCGGATTCGTCGATACCGGTTGCCCGCCTCGGCCGTGGAGCACAAGCGGGGCGTCGCCGTCACGAGTCGGCGATGGACGGCCTTCGACTTGGCCCGGTTCACCGACCACCTCGGTGGAGTCATCGCGGTGGAGCACTTCTACCGGCACGGGTTCTCCGAGCGCGAGCTCCGCGACGTGGTCGACGGCCAGGTCGGCGCCTGGGGCGTCGCACGAGCACGACGGGTGCTCGCGGACGCCGATCGTCGCAGTGAGTCCCCCAAGGAGACCGAAGCGAGGTTGTTCCTCCGAGACGCTGGCTTCACGGGGTTCGTGCCGCAGGTCGAGGTGGGCGGATACCGCCTCGATCTCGCTGATCCCATTCACAAGATCGCGGTGGAGTACGACGGCGCGCACCACGAGCACCCGGAACAGCAATCGAAGGACCGGTACCGCAGGAACCGTCTCCAGGCCGCCGGCTGGATCGTGATCGTCGTGGACCACAGGATCTTCCGCCACCAACGAGGCGACTTGCTACAGCAGGTTCGTGCGGCGTACGCCCAGCGCACCTGCCGATTCGCCGCCTGAC
>NZ_JAALEC010000499.1:0-1880 GCF_014145205.1 Dietzia sp. DQ11-44 | reverse complement strand
CCGAGCCGCAGCCGGCCGAGCCGCACCCGACTGAGCCACGGCCGACCGAGCCGCCACGGACCGGCGCGCTCACCGACATCCGCGTCGTGGATCTGGCCCGGGTCCTCGCCGGACCGCTGTGCGGCCAGATGCTGGCCGACCACGGCGCCGACGTGATCAAGGTCGAACCGCCGGGTGGGGACGAGACCCGTGGCTGGGGGCCACCGTTCGTGCGAGATGACCACAGCGCGTACTTCGACGGGCTCAACCGGAACAAGCGGAACATCAGTCTCGATCTGCGCAGTGAGGAGGGTCAGGCGGTTCTCGCCAGGCTGCTCGACGAGGCCGACGTGCTCCTCGAGAACTTCAAGGCCGGCACCCTGGCGAAGTGGGGGTTCGGCGACGACGAGCTGGCCGAGCGCTTCCCCCGCTTGGTCCACTGCCGCATCACCGGCTACGGGGTGGACGGACCGCTCGGAGGCGCACCCGGATACGACGCGGTCCTCCAGGGGCTCTCCGGGCTGATGAGTATCAACGGCGAGCCCGACGGAGCGGCCATGCGGATCGGGATCCCGTTGGTGGACATCGTCACCAGTCTCAACGCGATGAGTGGCATCCTCATGGCGCTGCACGTACGGGCCACGACCGGGCGCGGCCAGCTGGTCGACCTCGCCCTGCTCGACAACGCGGTGTCGATCCTGCACCCGCACGCGGGCACGTGGTTCGCCACGGGCGAGGCCCCGGTGCGCACCGGGGTGGCGCACCCGACCATCTGTCCGTACGAGACCTTCAGCTGCTCGGACGGACCGTTCTTCATCGGCGCCGGAAACGATCGTCAGTTCCGGGCGCTGGCGGAGGCGGTGGACGCGCCCGCGCTGGTCGACGACCCCCGCTTCCTCACGAATTCGGACCGACTGCGCCACTCCGAGGAGCTGCGCGCGATCCTCGGTGGTCTCGTCGCAGGGCTCCGTCGGGACGACCTGACGGATCGACTCCGCGCGGTCGGGGTGCCCTCCGGGGCGGTGAACGACGTGGGTGAGGCGTTGTCCATGCCCCAGGTGCTGCATCGCGAGATGGTCGTCGAGCGCGACGGATACCGCAGTGTCGGCATCCCGATCAAGCTGTCCGACACCCCGGGATCCGTGCGGTTCGGGCCCCGCCCCCACGGCGCGGACACCGAGTCCGTGCTGGCGGAACTGGGACTCGATCGGGCGGCGCACTCCGAGCCCGACGGCCGCTGACCGGCGGGACACAATCTCGGTACGCTGGTGAAGTAGTACCGAGAAAGGTCGATCCGTGGAATTCCTCCTCATCGCCGCAGTGATCGCCGTTGCTGTCGCCGTGGTCTCCCGCAGTCAGAACAAGGGCCAGACCCAACTGGAAATGCAGCACAACCGCCATATCGAGGACTACCGCGCCGAGGCCGCGCGCTGGGTCGAACGGCTCGGCGGTCAGGTGTTCAACCTCGACGGCACCGACGAGGCGTCCAAGCAGGCGATGGCAGACGCCTCCGAGCGCTACACCGCGGCCGTGACGGAGCTGGAGAACGCGCGCACACCGGTCCAGACGGAGCTCGCGAAGGACACCGCCCTCGAGGGTCTGTACTACGTGCGGGCCGCGCGTTCGGCGATGGGCCTGGATCCCGGTCCGGAGCTGCCCAAGACCGACGGGCAGGAGCGCGCCGGCCGGGTGACCGAGGACCGGACCGTCGAGGTCGACGGCCGCACGATGACCGCGGCGACCGAGCCGAGCGACAAGACCCCGCACTACTACCCGGGCGGTGTGGTGGCCGGCCGGCCGGTGCCCGCCGGCTGGTACTCGGAGCCGTGGTGGGCCTCGGCCCTGGCCACGGGTATGTGGATGATGGGCTCGATGATGATGTTCAACATGATGTTCGCCGG
>NZ_JAALEC010000498.1:0-2486 GCF_014145205.1 Dietzia sp. DQ11-44 | reverse complement strand
CGGTCGGCGGCCGCCGGGACGGTCTCGGTGGGGAACGCCATCGCCACCGCGCCGATATCGGTGCGCTGGGAGGCCAGCAGGGCACAGACCCCGCCACCGAGCCCGTGACCGGCCAGCCCGATCCGGCGGGGATCCGCGCGGACGGTCCCGCGGCCGAGCCTGGCCTGCAGGACGTCCTCGATCGCGGCCGACAGGTGGTCGGCGAAGTGTTGGTGGTTCGGCCGGGGGGACCGATCGGTCGCGGGCGCGACCACGACGAAGCCCCACGAGGCGAGGTGCTTGAGCGTGTCCGTGTAGTCACGGGGGCCCTTGGTCCAGTCGTGGGCGAAGCCCACCACCGGGGCGGGTGACGGCGCGTCACGCGGGACGAACACCGCGCCCGGCGTCCCGGTGAAACCGAGATCGCCCGTGTCGACCCCGTAGGGGCCCCGCCGGTTCACCTTGTCGAGCAGAGCTTTGGTCTTGATGGCCACGAGGGCCACAGTATCGCCTCCGGGGGGTCGACGGTGCCGGGGCGTCGGGACGGCGTGGCTACACTTAGCGGCCATGTGCGGAATCGTCGGTTATGTCGGGCATCAGGCTGCCCTCCCTGTCGTGGTCGAGGCCCTGCGGCGGATGGAGTACCGCGGATACGACTCCTCGGGCGTGGCCGTCCTCGACGGTTCGGGCGCCTCCCGCGTGGAGAAGAAGGAGGGCAAGCTCGCCAACCTCGAGGCCGCGCTGGACTCCGCCGGGCACGACAGCTTCCCGGGGACCACCGGGATCGGACACACCCGCTGGGCCACCCACGGGCGCCCCAGTGACCGCAACGCTCACCCGCACGTCTCGGGCGACGTGGCGATCGTGCACAACGGCATCATCGAGAACTTCGCCCCGCTGCGCGCCGAGCTGGAGGCCGCGGGGGTCGAACTGGTGTCGGACACCGACTCCGAGGTGGCCGCGCACCTGCTCATGTGCGAGATGGCGTCCGGTCCGCACGCGGGGGACTTCGTCGCCTCGTGCCGGGCCGTGCTGAACCGCCTCGAGGGTGCCTTCACCCTGGTCTTCAGCCACGCCGCCCACCCGGGCACCCTCGTCGCGGCGCGTCGGTCGACCCCGCTGGTGCTGGGCGTGGGGAAGGGCGAGATGTTCCTCGGTTCGGACGTCGCGGCGTTCATCGAGCACACCCGTGAGGCGGTGGAACTCGGCCAGGACAACGTGGTGGTGCTGCGGGCCGACGGCTACGAGATCACCGACCTCGCCGGCGAACCCACGGAGGGCCGCCCGTTCCATATCGACTGGGACCTGGCCGCCGCGGAGAAGGGCGGCTACGACTACTTCATGCTCAAGGAGATCGCCGAGCAGCCGGCGGCGGTCGCCGACACCCTGCTCGGCCACTTCCAGGACGGCCGCATCGTGCTCGACGAGCAGCGGATCAGCGACCAGGACCTCAGGGACATCGACAAGGTGTTCATCGTGGCCTGCGGCAGCGCGTACCACTCCGGCATGGTGGCCAAGTACGCCATCGAGCACTGGACCCGCCTGCCCTGCGAGGTCGAGATCGCCTCGGAGTTCCGCTACCGGGACCCGGTGCTGGACCGGTCCACCCTGGTGGTGGCCATCTCCCAGTCGGGTGAGACCGCCGACACCCTCGAGGCCGTGCGTCACGCCAAGTCCCAGAAGGCCCGCGTCCTGGCGGTGTGCAACACCAACGGGTCGCAGATCCCCCGTGAGGCCGACGCCGTGCTGTACACCCATGCCGGCCCCGAGATCGGCGTGGCCTCCACCAAGGCGTACCTGGCCCAGATCACCGCCAACTACCTCGTGGGACTGGCGCTGGCGCAGGCCCGGGGCACCAAGTACCCCGACGAGGTGGCGGCCGAGTTCCGTCAGCTCGAGAAGATGCCCGAGGCCATCCAGAAGGTGGTCGACTCCCTCGACCCGGTCCGCGAGATCGCGCGGGAGCTGGCCGACTCGAAGTCGGTGCTGTTCCTCGGCCGCCACGTCGGCTATCCGACGGCGCTCGAAGGCGCGCTCAAGCTCAAGGAGCTGGCGTACATGCACGCCGAGGGGTTCCCGGCGGGTGAGCTCAAGCACGGACCGATCGCGCTGATCGAGGACGGCCTGCCCGTCTTCATCGTCATGCCTCCGGTCGAGGGTCGGGGAGTCCTGCACTCCAAGCTCGTGAGCAACATCCAGGAGATCAGGGCCCGCGGTGCCCGGACCATCGTGATCGCCGAGGAGGGGGACGAGGTGGTGCGACCGCTGTCGGACTACTTCATCCCGATCCCGGCCTCGACCACCCTGCTCCAGCCGTTGCTCGCGACCATCCCCTACCAGGCGTTCGCCGCCGAGGTCGCCGCGGCCCGTGGGTACGACGTGGACAAGCCCCGCAATCTGGCCAAGTCCGTCACGGTGGAGTGATCCGCCCCCGGGTCTGATTCCGTCTGGGATCGTGGACGTCATGTTGCGCGCGCACCCGGTCGAGGCGATCCGGGCCGCCGAGC
>NZ_JAALEC010000497.1:0-2219 GCF_014145205.1 Dietzia sp. DQ11-44 | reverse complement strand
GGGGAGCGGTCCCCGCCATCATCGCCAGCAACGTCACCGTGGTGCTGGCACTGCTGATGCTGTTGCTCGCGACCCTGCCCAACTACCGTTCGCTCGGGCTCTCCGCGGCCGTCGGCCTTCTCGTCGCCCTGGCGTACGCCCTCGTGGCGCTGCCGGCGGCGCTGGCCGTGTGCGGTCGTGGGTTGTTCTGGCCTTTCGTCCCCCGGCCGCACCGCGACTCCGAGCGCACGGGCACGCGCACCGGCGCGCGCGCCCGGGTGACCGCCCCCACGACTCCCGAGGACTTCCGCGAGGAGGTCCCGTCCGGCGTCTGGGGCCGCATCGCCTCCGGGGTGGTCAGGCGTCCGGTCCGTGTCCTGATCTCGTGCGTACTGATCCTCGTGATCCTCGCGTTCGGGTTGCTGGGCACCCGGATCGGCCTGAGCCAGACGGAGCAGTTCCGAACGCCGTCCGAGGCCGCGGCCGGTCTGGAGACCGCCGCCGAGCACTTCCCGGCCGGCGTCACGGACCCGGTCACCGTGCTCACCCGCACCGGCACGGAGGCGCAGGTCACGGAGGTGGCCGAGGGCGTGGAGGGCGTGGTGTCCGCCATGCCGGCCGGTGAGTCGGGGACCGGGTGGAGCCGCATCACGGTGACCCTCGACGCCGCCCCCGCGACCGACCGGTCGGAGGACAGCGTGGTGGCGTTGCGCTCCGCGGTCGACCAGGTCCCCGGATCCGAGGCGATCGTCGGCGGATCGGTGGCCGAGGGCGTCGACACCTCCGACGGGAACCTCCGCGACCTCGCGCTGATCGCACCGCTCATCCTCCTTGTGGTGTTCGTCGTCCTGGTCCTGGCGCTACGGGCGTTGATCGCGCCGCTGCTGCTGCTGGGCGCGACGGTGTTGTCGTCGCTCGCGGCGCTCGGGCTGGGGACCTTCGTCACCACCCAGATCCTGGGCTTCCCCGGCCTGGACGTGTCGGTCCCGCTGTACAGCTTCCTGTTCCTCGTCGCCCTGGGCGTGGACTACTCGGTGTTCCTGATCATCCGCGCCCGGGAGGAGGCGGCCACGCACTCGACCCGCGAGGCCATGGTCCGGGCGGTCGCCCTCACCGGCGGCGTGATCACCTCCGCGGGAATCGTGCTGGCCTCGGTGTTCGTGGTGCTGGGCGTCCTGCCGTTGATCGTGCTCACCCAGGTCGGCGTGATCGTGGCCCTCGGCGTCCTGCTGGACACCTTCGTCGTGAGGACCCTCGTGGTGCCGGCTCTGTTCACCCTGGTCGGGGAGCGGGTCTGGTGGCCTGGCGATCCCCGACGCGGCGTCACGCCCGCGGGCGAGCCCACCACCGGCGGTTCAGACGCATCCGCATCCGCAGCCACGGCTCCGGCCGACTCCGCTCCAGCCCGCACCGCCGACACGAAGGAGTTCCACCCATGACCACCTCGCGCCGTTCCCGGGTCCGTTCACTCGTCACCGCCCTCGCCGTGGTTCCGCTACTGGCGGCGGGGCTCGGGGCCGCCCCCGCAGCCGGGGCCCAGGACCTCACCGACGGGGGCCGCCTCGGCGGGGGCTCCTCGCAGCTGGTGCTGCCCGACGGCATCGCGGTGGGGTCGATCGGCGGCCCCGAGCTGCAGCAGGTCGGATATGTGGATCCCGACCGTTTCGTGGGCACCTGGTACCAGGTCGCGGCGATCCCGCAGCCGTATACCCTGCAGTGCACCAACGACACGACCGCCGAGTACGCGCGGATCTCGCCCGACACGATCTCGGTACGTAACTCCTGCGGCTCGGCGATCAGCTCCGACTCGGTGATCGAGGGGGAGGCGACGATCCGCGACACCGACACCAACGCCTCCCTGCGCGTGAACTTCCCCCAGGTGCCGTTCCAGGACGAGAACGGTCCGGTCAACTACCGCATCACCTACCTCGCCGACGACTACTCGGTGGCGGTCGTCGGCGACCCGAGCCGGTCCTCCGGCTTCGTGTTGAGCCGGGACCCCGCCCTGGGGGCGGACCAGTGGTCCACCGTCCGTGACGTCGTCGAGTCGCGCGGCTGGTGGCCCTGCGCGTTCCTGACCGTTCCCATGGCCGGTGGGCGGGGCGACGTCACCCCGCTGTGCCTGCTCCCCTGAGAGACGGACCGATGAGCATCGACCTCAGTTGTACGATCCGGGCCGGCGCGGACGAGGCGTGGGATTATCTCGCCTCGCCGGGTGCCTTCGTCCGGATCTCCCCGCC
>NZ_JAALEC010000050.1:0-11238 GCF_014145205.1 Dietzia sp. DQ11-44 | reverse complement strand
CGGCACCGCCGCTCCCTCCGGCACTGCCGCCCCGTCCCGCTCCCGGCCCCGTATCGGAGTCGCGATCGAGTGTGTGGCGTCCCCGGCCCGCCCACCGGCCCCGGGCCCACCGGGCGGTCAGCCGCCCCGCAGACGGGAACGACACGCCGTTCAGGCGGGCGATCGTCTCCAGGAGCGCGTCCTCCTGCGGGGACCCGGTCTCCGGGGAGATCTGGCGGAACCACGCACGTTGTCCGTAGGGACCGGTCCACTGGCGCACCGCCGCCTCGAGGTCGTGGAGTTGGACGCCCCGTTGCCGACGCCCCGTCCACACGTCGGTCAACGCCCGGCCCATCTCCGCGTGCCAGAGCAGCGGGGGCAGGTCGTCGAGGACCACCGCCACCCCCACGTGGTTCACGGGGGAATTGGTCAGGGTCTGGATCAGCCGGTCGGCGGTCGTGCGCCCACGGAACAACCACAGGTCCCCGGTCCGGGTGCGGTGGGCCGCGGCGGCCAGCGGGACGGTGTCGAGACTCATGGTGCGATCCTGCCAGGTGCCCCGGCGAGAGGATCTACCCTTGACGCCATGGCACCCCGCGGACGGCAGTGGCTCAAGATGGTCGGCGCGGCCGGGGTGGTCGGAGTGGCCGCCACCGGGATCCTCGCCGCACGGACCGAACGCCGGCGGCAGTCGTACGAGCCGGAGGAGATCCGGGAGCGACTGCACCAGCGCTACACCCGCATCCAGTCCCGCCGGGAGGGTGGCACGGCCTGACACCCGGATCGATCCCCACACCGGGTCCCGATACCCTGGCGGACACCATGTCGACGTCTCCCGCGCCCGCCCCCGAACTGCGCCGGGCCCGGCACGATCTCCTGGTCCGGCTCGACGACGTCGGCATCCTCGACGCCCACCGGTTCCGGTCGCGGATCCGCAGGGCCCGCGCCGACCAGTTGGACGACCTGGGCGGGCAGATCGACGCCGCCGCCGCTCGTCTGCGTCGGCGTGCGGAGTCGGTTCCGACCCCGGAGTATCCGGAACAACTGCCGGTCAGCGCCCGTAAGGACGAGATCGCGGCGGCGATCCGCGACAACCAGGTCGTGGTGATCGCCGGCGAGACCGGATCCGGGAAGACCACCCAGATCCCCAAGATCTGTCTGGAACTCGGCCGCGGCGTGCGCGGGATGATCGGCCACACCCAGCCCCGCAGGCTGGCGGCCCGGTCCGTCGCCGAGCGCATCGCCGAGGAACTGGGGGTGGAGACCGGCCGGCTGGTGGGGTCGGCCGTGCGCTTCGACGACCGTACCGGTGCCGACACCGCGGTCAAACTGATGACCGACGGGATACTGCTCGCCGAGATCCGACGGGACAGGCTGCTGCGCGCCTACGACACGATCATCATCGACGAGGCCCACGAACGCAGCCTCAACATCGACTTCCTGCTCGGCTACCTCCGGCAGATCCTGCCCCGGCGGCCGGACCTCAAACTCATCATCACCTCCGCCACGATCGACCCCGACCGCTTCGCCCGCCACTTCGCGGATCCGGCGGGCCATCCCGCCCCTGTCATCGAGGTCTCCGGTCGCACCTTCCCCGTGGAGATCCGGTACCGGCCGCTCCAGGTCGACCACGCGGACCGGACCATCGACCTCGACCCCCTGGACGCGCTCGCCGATGCGGTCGGCGAGCTCCTGGCCGAGGGTGACGGCGACGTACTCGTCTTCCTCTCCGGCGAACGCGAGATCCGCGACGCCGAGGAGGTGCTCCGGGGGCGGAAATTCAAGAGCACCGAGATCTTTCCGCTTTTCGCCCGACTCACCTCCGCCGAGCAGCAACGGGCCTTCCGTCAGCATTCGACCCGGCGCGTGGTCCTGTCGACCAACATCGCGGAGACCTCGGTGACGGTCCCGGGGATCCGCTACGTCGTGGACACCGGCCTCGCCCGGATCTCCCGCTATTCGACCCGCACCAAGGTCCAGAGGCTGCCGATCGAGCCGATCTCGCAGGCCTCCGCCGCACAGCGCGCCGGCCGCTGCGGCCGCGTCGCCGACGGCATCTGCATCCGTCTGTACTCGGAGGACGACTTCGACTCCCGGCCGGAGTTCACCGACCCGGAGATCCTGCGCACCAACCTGGCGTCGGTCATCCTGTCGATGGCCGATCTCGACCTGGGTGCCGTGGACGACTTCCCGTTCGTCGAACCACCCGACCGCAAGGCCGTCCGAGACGGCATGACGTTGCTCACCGAGCTCGGGGCGCTCCGGACCGACGACGACGAACACCCGCACCTGACCAGGGTGGGCCGCGACATGGCGTCCCTCCCGCTCGACCCGCGCCTGGCCCGGATGGTCGTGGAGGGCCACCGAAACGGCGCCCTGGGGGATGTCCTGGTCGTGGTCGCGGCCCTGACCGTGCAGGATGTCCGCGAGAGGCCCGCCGAGGAGCGCGACAAGGCGGACCAGCTCCACCGGCGCTTCGCAGACAAGTCCTCCGACTTCCTGGGCTACCTCAACCTGTGGCGCTACCTCACCGAACAGCGGCGCGAGCTCTCCGGCAGCGCGTTCCGGAAAATGTGCAAGGCCGAGTACCTGCACTGGTTGCGGATCCGCGAGTGGCAGGACCTCACCGCCCAGTTGACCAGCATGTGCCGCGAGCGGGGCTGGCATCCACCGTCCGGTCACGCCGCGGAGGACGACCTCCACAAGGCGATCCTCTCCGGACTGCTCACCAACGTCGGGATGAAGGACGAGGACACCAGGGAGTTCCGCGGCACCCGCGGTATCCGCTTCCAGGTGTTCCCCGGTTCCGATCTCGCCCGCAAGCCGCCGCGATGGATCATGGCCTCCGAGTTGGTCGAGACCTCCCGACTGTGGGCCCGGGACGTCGCGCGCATCGATCCGGTCTGGATCGAACTACTCGGGGGGCATCTCGTCCGCACCCAGTACTCAGAGCCGCACTGGTCCGACGCCCAGGGCGCGGCGATGGCCTACGAGAAGGTGCTGCTCCTGGGGCTGCCCGTGGTCGAGGCGCGTCGCATCCTCCTCTCCAGGGTCGACGCACCGCTCGCGCGGGAGATGCTCGTCCGGCACGGGATCGTCGAGGGACGATGGACCACCCGCATCCCGGTGATCATGGAGAACGCCGTGGCCGTGGAACAGGCGCGGGAGCTGGAGACCCGCAGTAGACGCCGCGACCTCGTCATCGACGACGACACCCTGGTCGGGTTCTACCTCGAGCGGCTCCCCGAGGACATCACCTCCGGCCGCCACCTGGAATCGTGGTGGCGTAAGCAGGGCCGGGAGGACCCGGATCGTCTGCGTCTTCGCCCCGAGCAGATCCGCACGTCGGACACCGCCCCGGCCGCCTCCGAGTTCCCGCCGATCTGGCGCCAGGGCGAGCGGGACTTCGAGCTCAGATACTCGTTCGACCCGGGGGTCGACTCCGACGGCATCACCGTGCGGATCCCTCTCCCCCAGCTGTCCTCGGTCGCGACGTCCGGCTTCGAGTGGCTCGTCCCCGGCCTGCGCGAGGAGCTGTACACGGAGATGCTCCGGACGCTCCCCAAGTACCTGAGGCGTCTGTGTTCCCCGCCCGCCGAGTACGCGGCACTGCTGGCCGGTGACCTCGCCCCGCGGTCGGCACCGCTCCCGGTGGCGCTCGCCGCCGCGCTCTCGGCCCGCATAGGCACGACCGTCGAGCCCCGCGAGTTCCACCCGGAACAGCTCCCCGACCATCTCCGCATGCGTTTCGAGGTGGTCGACGGTGACGAGGTCGTCGCGGCCGGTACGGACCTGGGAGCACTACGCAGTCGGTTGGTGGACAAGGTCCGTGCCACGCTCAACTCCAGACTCGTCCCCGATGACGGACCTCATCGGGCGTGGACCGCGGACACGATCGGGGACCTGTCGCCCTCGATCACCGGCACGGTCGACGGTGTGGAGGTGACGGTCTACCCGGCCCTGCAGGTCCGCCCCGACGGCATCCACCGGATCGCCTGCGCCACAGAGACGGAACGTCGAGCCGCGCAGACGACAGCGGTACTGACCCTGATCTCAGCGGACCTGATCTCGGCGGCATCGATAGTCCGGGGTCGTCCGGTCGAGCAACGCCTCGCGCTCACCCAGTATCCCCACGGGGGTGCCGATGGACTGGTCTCGGACGCGGCGCTGGCGGCGTGCGGGCGGCTGATCGCCGGACGCAGAGGAGAGCCGGTACTCACCGTGCACGACTTCGACGAGTTGCGAGCGCGCGCGCGATCCGAGGCGCCGGCCGCCATCACGGCCTCGATCTCCGCCGCCCTTCCGGCGTTGGTCGCCGCGCAGTCGGTCTCCGCCCGGCTGGACCAGGTACCACGCGACCTCGCGGACGACGTCAGGCCCGCTCTGGACTTCCTCGTGGGAAAGGGATTCCTCGCCCGACACCCGGCGGAGGTCCTCCCGCAACTGGAACGCCACGTGAGGGCGATCGACCTCAGGCTGGACCTCGCGGAGAAGTCACCGTCGAGGTACCGGGAGCTCGCCGCCCGGTTGGAGAAGTCGGAGGCCACTGTCGCGGAGGCGACGGCGGCGCTCCGCCGACGACCGGGTGGGGCGCGGGCAGCCCGGGATCTCCGGTGGATGTTGGCCGAATACCGTGTCGGCCTCTTCGCGCAGTCTCTGGGTACCGCGCGCCCGGTCTCCGCCGAGAGGATCGAGAAGGCGGTCGCCGCCGCGCTCTCCCGGCGGAACGCGCGTTGAGCCCTCACACCGCCCGTACACAGGAGCCGATCCCGGTGCGACGCGGAGACGACCGGGACTAGTGAGCAGCGTGCCGTTCGCGAAGGGCGATGATCTCGCTCTCGAAATCCGCAGCGGAACTGAATTGTTTGTACACGGAGGCGAATCGCAGATACGCGACCTCGTCCAGATCTTGTAGAGGCCCCAGGATCGCCAGCCCGATCTCGTGAGCGGGGACCTCTGAGGCGCCGCCGGCCCGGACAGCGTCTTCGACCTGCTGCGCGAGCCGCCGGAGCGCGTCCTCGTCGACCGACCTCCCCTGGCACGCGCGTCGCACACCGCGGACCACTTTGTCGCGGCTGAAACGCTCCGTCACACCGTTGCGCTTGAGGACGGTCAACAACGGGGTCTCGAGGGTGGTGAACCGGTGTCCGCAGTCGGGGCACTCGCGTCGACGCCGGATCGCCTGCCCTTCGTCGACCGACCGCGAGTCGATCACCCGTGAGTCCTCGTGGTGACATATGGGGCAGTACATTCCAGCTTCGCCATTCGTCGACCTGGTCCGAACCGCTCCGCCGGCCGGAGCCGACGGCGGTGCGGGGGCGACGGGCCGCCGTCCCGGGTCCATTCTAGGAGGCGATACCGTGGGTCACGCGTAGGCGGGCCCGCCCAGGAGTGCCAATGCGAGCAGCATCAGGATTCCGAAGACGATTCCACAGGCCACCAGAGCCCACGTCGGCACATCGTCCACCACCGGCGCACTCGACCTCGCCTCGCTACCGCATGCCCTGACCCTTTCCGCGGACGCGGGGCGGACGAGCACTCGCCGTCCGGGCGCCACCGACCGCGTGGCCGTCTGGCGCCCCCGGTCGAGCGTGCGGATGACGGGACGGGCCCCGGCATCAGGGCGGGGACGCACCCTGGACGAAACGGGCCGGTCGTGATCGGTCACGCAGACCTCCGTCCAGGGCACGGAGGGACGCGATCGTGGCTGCATCTCCATAACGGTCATGAGAACTCCCAACTCGATACGGTGTGCGAACCTCATTCGCACGCCCGTGTGCCTTGTTGTGCACATCTGTTCGAACCCGAACCTGCCTAGAGTTGTATCACGCGGGTCCGACAGAGTCGACATTCGTGGCGACATTTCTTCGAACACCTGTGTGGCGCTCACGTCCGACGGGCAGTAGGGTGTACACAGATAGCGACGTCGAACACCCATTCGCCGAAGGGACCCCCACATGCCCAAGCCCGACTTCGAGGCCCTGACGACCCGCCAGAAGAGCGTTCTGTTGCACATCCACGACACGGTCAAGGACCGGGGCTATCCCCCGAGCATCCGAGAGATCGGTGACGCCGTCGGTCTGCAGTCGACCTCCTCGGTGGCCCACCAGTTGCGGACGTTGGAGAAGAAGGGCTTCCTGACCCGTGATCCGCACAAGCCGCGGGCGGTCGACGTCCACGGCGTCCCGGGGCAGCGGTCCCGAGGTCGTCGCGCGCCCGTCCAGCAGGAGACGCGTCCCAGCGGGGCCGTGGAACCCGTCTACGTCCCTGTCCTGGGGCGGATCGCGGCCGGCGGTCCGATCCTCGCCGAGCAGGCGGTGGAGGAGGTCTTCCCCCTCCCCTCCGACCTGGTGGGTTCCGGGGACCTGTTCATGCTCAGAGTGGTCGGCGAGTCGATGATCGACGCCGCGATCTGTGACGGGGACTACGTGGTGGTGCGCCGTCAGAACGTCGCGGACAACGGCGAGATCGTGGCGGCGATGATCGACGGGGAGGCCACGGTCAAGACTTTCCGCCGGGATTCGAGCGGGGTGTGGCTCCTGCCCCACAACCCGTCGTTCAGTCCGATTCCCGGGGAGCACGCGACGATCCTCGGAAAGGTCGTCACGGTCTTCCGCAAGCTCTGAGCCGGCCGGATCCGAGTGTCGCCTGATCCGTCGACGGGGTCAGGCGACACCGTCACGGGATCCGGGGACCCGATACTCCCCGAGCTCTCCGGCCACGGAGGCCGGAAGCCGGACCACGATCCTCGTGCCGTCCTTCGTGTGATCCTCGTCCACCACGGCGCCCTCCGCGTGGACACGGGAGACCACATCACCCCGGGTGAACGGGATCTCGAGTGTGACCTCCGTGTCCCCGGAGGCGACCACCCGCATTATTCGGTCGAGGAGCTCGTCGAACCCCTCACCCGTCGCCGCCGAGACGAAGACCGCGTCCGGCAGGGCGTGGTGCAGTTCCGTCAACACCACCGGGTCAGCGACGTCGACCTTGTTGATCACCACGAGTTCGCGGGGCCTCTCGGCCTTCTGCTCTTCCACGACGTCGTTGATGACGGTGCGGACGGCCTCGATCTGGCGCAGGGGGAAGGCGTCCGATCCGTCGACGACGTGCAGGAGCAACTCGGAGTCCACGACCTCCTCCAACGTCGAGCGGAACGCCTCGACGAGCTGGGTCGGGAGGTGTCGGACGAATCCGACCGTATCTGTGAAGACCACGACCCGCCCGTCGGGGAGCTCGGCCCGCCGCGTGGTGGGGTCCAGCGTGGCGAACAGAGCGTTCTGGACCAGTACGCCCGCACCGGTCAAGCGGTTGAGCAGGCTCGACTTCCCGGCGTTGGTGTACCCGGCGATCGCGATCGACGGCACCGGGGTGGCGCGACGGCGATGCCGCTTGGTGTCCCGGGCCTGCTTCATGCCCTTGATCTCACGGCGCAGCCTCGCCGTGCGCTCCCTGATTCGGCGGCGGTCCGTCTCGATCTTGGTCTCACCGGGACCACGGAGTCCGACGCCTCCGTTGCTGCCCGCCCGGCCACCCGCCTGCCGGGAGAGTGCCTCACCCCAGCCACGCAGTCGCGGGAGCATGTACTCCATCTGCGCCAAGGACACCTGGGCCTTACCCTCACGGCTGGTCGCGTGTTGGGCGAAGATGTCGAGGATCAGCGCGGTGCGGTCGATCACCTTGACGTTGACGACCTTCTCGAGCGCGATGAGCTGACCCGGCGTGAGCTCGCCGTCGCAGATCACCGTGTCCGCCCCCGTCGCGGTGATCACGTCCTTCAGGGTCTTGGCCTTCCCCGAACCGATGTAGGTGGCGGGGTCCGGCTTGTCGCGGCGCTGGATCAGCGCGTCGCAGACCTCGGAGCCTGCGGTCTCGGCGAGCTGTGCCAACTCGGCCATCGCGGCCTCCGCCTGGGCGGCGGTGCCCTCGGTCCAGACCCCGACCAGCACGACCCGCTCGAGGCGGAGTTGGCGGTACTCGGCGTCGTTGACGTCCTGGAGTTCGGTCGACAACCCGACGACCCGGCGCAGCGAGGAGCGCTCCTCGAGCTGGAATTCTCCGACCGAAGGGTCATGGTCTCGTGTGGCCCGGTCAGGGGCGGTGTCATCGATAGTCATTCACCGGCATCATCTCACAATTCCGGTCGGGACGCCTCCGTGCGGCGCGCGGGTAGCGGTCGCCGGTACCGCCCCTCGGCGACGATCACGGACGGCCCCGTCAGAGTGGAACCCACGCCGGTCAGGGCCACCGCGACCTCTCCCCCGGGAACGGACACCACCACGTCACCGGTGGCCTGTCCGGCGTCGGCGAGGGCCGCGACGGCCGTGGCGACGATTCCGGTGCCGCAGGACATCGTCTCCCCGGATCCTCGCTCGTGGACGCGCATCGACACCCGACCGTCGGTGAGCGGGGTGGCGATCTCCACGTTGACGCCGGCGGGGAAGAAGCCGGTGTCGAACTCGGGCGCCTCGTGCACCGGCAGTTCGCGCAACCCGTCGGCCCCCAGGCCCGGGACCACGCACGCGAGGTGGGGGTTACCCATGTCGACGGCGAGTCCGGCGTACACCCGGCCACCGAGCTCCACGGACGAGACCCCGAAAAGCCGGGGCTCGCCCATGTCCACACGGACCACGGCCTGGTCACCGTCATGGATCAGAATATCGGCGGGCCGAGGACCGGATCGTGTGCCCACGGGGATCCGGCCGGCCCCGACCCTGCCGGTCGCCACCAGGGCGTGGGCGAACACCCTGACCCCGTTCCCGCACATCTCCGCGATCGATCCGTCTGCGTTCCGGTAGTCCATGAACCAGTCCGCGGCGTCGACGCCCTCCGGGAGGACGGCGAGGACGCCCTGGTCGACCAGTGCACCCGCGGTGGCGATGCGCAGCACCCCGTCGGCGCCGAGGCCGGCCCGTCTGTCGCAGACGGCGCGCACCAGGTCCTCGTCGAGGTCCACCTCCGCGTGGTCGTCGGGCAGGACCACGAAGTCGTTGAGCGTTCCGTGCCCCTTGATAAAGGCGAGGCCGTCGAGAGTGGCGGTCGGGGGCGCGGGTGTCATGCCATCAGATCCTAGCCAATCCGACCGCCGTTCCACGCTGCGGAAAACCCGGATGATCCCTCGGCAGGGGGGCACTACAGTCGGAGGCGAGAACGGTCCCTATGTGAGGAGAGCATCGATGTCCGAACGCATCACCGTCGGCGACGTCCAGGTCGACGAGGTCCTGTACGACTTCGTCAACACCCAGGCGATCCCGGGCACCGGGGTCGATCCCGACGCGTTCTGGGCGGGAGTCTCCGAGATCTTCACCGACCTGGCCCCGCGCAACCGCGAGCTGCTCGCCGTCCGCGACGACCTGCAGTCGAGGATCGACTCCTGGCACCACGAGAACCCCGCCCCGATCGACCCGGCCACCTACCGTGCGTTCCTGCAGGAGATCGGCTACCTGGTCCCGGAGCCGGACTCCGTTCAGGTCAGCACCCAGAACGTGGACGACGAGATCGCCACGGTCGCGGGCCCCCAGTTGGTCGTGCCGATCATGAACGCGCGTTTCGCGATCAACGCCGCCAACGCCCGGTGGGGTTCGTTGTACGACGCGCTCTACGGCACCGACGCGATCCCGGAGTCCGGTGGGGCCGAGCAGGGGTCCTCCTACAACAAGGTCCGCGGGGACCGCGTCATCGCCTGGGCCCGCGAGTTCCTCGACGACGCCGCGCCGCTCGACTCCGGCAGTCACGTCGGCACCACGGGCTACACCGTGGTGGACGGCCGACTGCAGGTGACACTCGCCGACGGGGCGACGACAGGCCTCGCCGATCCCGCACAGTTCGTCGGCTACCTGGGCGACGGCGCCGCCCCGACCTCGGTCCTCCTGCGCAACAACGGCCTTCACGTGGAGGTCCAGATCGACGCCGACTCACCGATCGGATCGACCGACTCCGCCGGCGTCAAGGACGTTGTCCTGGAGTCCGCCGTCTCCACCATCATGGACTTCGAGGACTCCGTCGCGGCCGTCGACGCCGAGGACAAGACCCACGGCTACCGCAACTGGCTGGGTCTGATGAAGGGCGACCTCTCCGAGGAGATCAGCAAGGGCGACAAGACCTTCACCCGCGTCCTCCACGACGACCGGGTCTTCACCGCGCCCGACGGATCCGGCGAGGTCCGGCTCCACGGCCGCTCGATGCTCTTCGTCCGCAATGTGGGGCATCTCATGACCACCCCCGCGGTCCTCGACGCGGACGGGAACGAGTTGCCCGAGGGCATCCTCGACGCCCTGATCACCTCGCTGGCGGGCATGCACGGCATCGCGCCGGGCAACGAGCGCGGCAACAGCCGCACCGGGTCCATCTACATCGTCAAGCCCAAGCAGCACGGCCCGGCCGAGGTGGCCTTCACCACCGAGCTGTTCGGCCGGGTCGAGGCGCTCCTCGGTCTGCCGGAGAACACCCTCAAGGTGGGCATCATGGACGAGGAGCGGCGCACCTCGGTCAACCTCGCCGCCTGCATCGCCGAGGCCACCGATCGCGTCGTCTTCATCAATACCGGCTTCCTCGACCGGACCGGGGACGAGATCCACACCTCCATGGAGGCCGGCCCAATGATCCGCAAGGGTGAGATGAAGTCCGCCCGCTGGATGACCGCCTACGAGGACTTCAACGTCGACACCGGCCTGGCCTGCGGTCTGCGCGGTCGCGCGCAGATCGGGAAGGGCATGTGGGCCAAGACCGACCTCATGGCCGAGATGCTCGCCGAGAAGATCGGGCAGCCGAGGGCCGGCGCCAACACCGCGTGGGTGCCGTCGCCGACCGGCGCGACCCTCCACGCGACCCACTACCACCGGGTGAACGTGATGTCCCGACAGGAGGAACTCCTCGCCGGCGGACCGCGCGCGAGCGTCGACGACATCCTCAGCGTCCCCCTCGCGACCGACACGAACTGGACCGACGCCGAGAAGAAGGAGGAGGTCGACAACTCGTGCCAGACCATCCTCGGTTATGTCGTCCGGTGGGTCGAACAGGGCATCGGCGTCTCGAAGGTGCCGGACATCCACGACGTCAACCTGATGGAGGACCGCGCCACCCTGCGGATCTCCTCGCAGATGCTCGCCAACTGGATCCGTCACGACATCATCACGGCCGAGGACGTCGAGGACTCGTTGCGCCGGATGGCGGAGATCGTCGACCAGCAGAACGCCGGTGACGAGGCATACCGGAACATGGCGCCGGACTTCGACTCGTCGATCGCCTGGCAGGCCGCCCGCG
>NZ_JAALEC010000496.1:0-2903 GCF_014145205.1 Dietzia sp. DQ11-44 | reverse complement strand
GCGCGCGGGACTGGCTCGAGGGCCGGGGGCTGTTCGTCGGCCTCACGCTGGCCATCGTGCTCGGCGTGGTGACCCCTTTCTGCTCCTGCAGCTCGATCCCACTGTTCATCGGCTTCGTGGCCGCGGGGATCCCGCTCTCGGTCACCCTCACCTTCCTCATCGCCTCCCCGCTCATCAGCGAGATCGCGGCCATCATGATCGGCGAGATGTTCGGGTGGCACATCGCCGCGGCCTACGTCGGCGCCGGCGCCGCCATCGCCTTCGTCGCGGGATGGGCCCTGTCCCGGTTCCGGCTCGACAGGTGGGTCGACGACGTCGTCTTCACCACCCGCGTCGCCGTACTCCGCGCGGACGGCCACGTGCCCTCGCTGCGCGAACGGGTGGACGCCGCTCTCGGCGAATCCCGCGACATCCTCCGTAGCGTGTGGATCTGGGTGGTGGTGGGCGTCGGCGTCGGCGCGGTGATCCACGGGTGGGTCCCCGAGGACTTCTTCCTCCGCTGGGCGGGCCCGGACAACCCGCTGGCGGTGCTCGTGGCCACCCTCGCGGGGATCCCCCTCTACGTCAACGGAGCCGGGGTCGTGCCGATCGCCGAGGCACTGTGGGCCAAGGGCATGAGCCTGGGCACCGTCATGGCGTTCATCATGAGCTCGATCGCGCTGTCCATCCCCCAGGCGATCATGCTCAGGCGGGTCATGAGGCCACCACTGCTCGCACTGTTCTTCGCCGTCGTGGCGGCCGGCATCCTCGCCATCGGCCTACTGTTCAACGTGATCGCCTGACCCCGGATGCAGGAGGAACCATGATCGTCAAGGTGCTCGGGCCCGGCTGCCGCAACTGCCACACCCTCGTCACCCGCACGAGGGAGGCCCTGGCAGCGCTGGGCGAGGACGCGGAGATCGTCGAGGTCACCGACGTCGGCGAGATCGCCGGCTACGGACTGATGAAGACACCCGGGCTGGTGATCGACGACGACCTCATCCTGGGAGGGAAGGTGCCCACCGTCCGTCAGCTCACCGAGATCCTGCGCGGACGCTAGACCGGGCGCACGCCGAGCTCGGCGAGGAGTCCGGTCACCCGGCGCCTGATCTCGTCTCGGATGGGCCTGACCGCGTCGACACCCTGACCGGCGGGGTCGTCGAGGGTCCAGTCCAGGTACCGCTTGCCCGGGAAGACCGGGCAGACGTCACCGCAGCCCATGGTGATGCACACGTCGCTCGACCGCACCGCCTCGGTGGTGAGGACCTTCGGCGTGGCCGCCGAGATGTCGATGCCGTCCTCCGCCATCGCCTCGGCGACGGCCGGGTTGATCGAGTCCGCCGGCGCCGACCCGGCCGAGCGGACCTCCACCGCGCCTCCGGACAGGTGCTCGGTGTAGGCCGCGGCCATCTGTGAGCGGCCCGCGTTGTGGACGCAGACGAAGAGGACGGACGGACGATCGGTCACGGTGGCTCCCCCGGCAGAATGTATCGACGACTGTCGATAGTAGCCGCTCGACGCCCACGCGCGGCGGGTCACAGCGCCCGGCCGATGACCTCCTTCATGATCTCGTTGGTGCCGCCGTAGATCCGCATGACGCGGGCGGCGGCGAACTTCTGCGCGATGGGGTACTCCATCATGTAGCCGTAGCCCCCGAACAGCTGGAGGCAGCGGTCCACCACGTCGTCGAGCATGTCGGTGGCCTGGAGCTTGGCCATCGAGGCGGTCACGGCGTCCAGCTCGCCGGCGATCTCGCGGGAGATGCAGTGGTCGATGAAGGTGCGGGTGGCCATGACGGAGGTCTTGCACGCCGCCAGCTCGAACCGCGTGTTCTGGAAGTCGAGGATCGGCTTGCCGAAGGCCTGCCGCTCACGGGTGTAGGCGAGGGTCTCCACCACGGCGGCCTCGGCCATCGCCAGGGCGTCCACCGCGATCGCCAGGCGCTCGCGCGGGAGCTGGTTCATGAGCTGGTAGAAGCCCTGCCCCTCCTCGCCGCCGAGGAGGTTGGCGGCGGGCACACGCATGTCGTTGAAGAACAGCTCCGCGGTGTCGGCGCCGTGACGGCCCATCTTCTCCAGCACGCGGCCCCGCTCGAAACCGGGGGTGTCGGCCTCCACGGCGAACAGCGCCATGCCCTTGTGGCCTGCGTCGAGGTCGGTCTTGGCCGCCACCACCACGAAGTCGGCGGAGCCACCGTTGGAGATGAAGGTCTTGGAGCCGTTGATGACGTACTGGTCACCGTCACGCCGCGCGGTGGTGCGGACGCCCTGCAGGTCCGAACCGGCACCGGGCTCGCTCATGGCGATCGCGGAGATCCACTGACCGGAGCACAACCTGGGCAGCCACTCCCGCTTCTGCTCGTCGGTGGCGTAGTTGGCCACGTAGTGGGGGGTGATGGTCGATCCGACCCCCATGCCGAACGCCGTGTCCCCCGAGTAGACGAGTTCCTCGGTGACGAGGTACTCCATGCCCGGGTCCCCGCCCTGGCCGCCGAACTCCTCGGCCACGTCGAGGCAGATCAGCCCGGCCTCGCCGGTGCGCAGCCAGGTCTCGCGGTCCACGTGCTTCTGCCGGGCCCACTTCTCCTGGTTGGGCGTCATCTCCTTGGCGAAGAAGGCGCGGGCGTGCTCGCGCAGGAGCCGGTGGTCGTCGGTCTCCCAGGAGGGGCGGTAGTCGGGGAAGAGCAGGGTCACCATGGCCTCCGGTGGTCGATCGACGCGACGTGCGCGGTTCAGCCTACCCAGACCGACCGGGGCCTCCCGGCGGTCCCGCCCGCGGTTCAGCACCGCCCGCGGATCAGCACCGCCCGCGGATCAGTACCGCCCGCGCACCCGCAGGTGCCAGGGGCGACCGTCCGGATCGTGCAGCCAGCGGTAGGCCGGGAACGCCAGCGCCATCGTCAGCGGGTTGAGCCGCGGCGGCGC
>NZ_JAALEC010000495.1:0-1220 GCF_014145205.1 Dietzia sp. DQ11-44 | reverse complement strand
GCGCTGGCGGCCGGCGACCCCGGCCCCGGCGTCTTCAGCGCGGACGCCCCCGCCGGCACCGGCGACGTCTGGGTGTTCTCGGGCTTCGGCGCCCAGCACCGCAAGATGGCCAAGGAGCTGTACCTGTCCAACCCGCTGTTCGCCTCGTGCCTGGACGCGGTGGACGAGCTCATCGACTTCGAGGCCGGCTACCGGATGGTCGAGATGTTCCTCGACGACTCGGTCACCTACGAGGTGGAGAACGCGCAGGTCGGCATCTTCGCCGTCCAGGTCGCGCTCGTCGACACGCTCAAGGCCCTCGGTGCCAAGCCGGAGGCCGTGATCGGTCACTCGATGGGCGAGGTCGCCGCCGCCTACGCGGCGGGCGGACTGAGCCTCGAGGACGCGGTGCGGGTGATCTGCGTCCGCTCGCGCCTCATGGGCGACGCGGAGCAGCAGGTCTCCGACGAGGACGCCGGCGCCATGGCGCTGGTCGAGTACTCGGCCGAGGAGATCGCCCAGATCATCGCCGACAACCCCCAGTTCGCCTCGATCGAGCCCGCGGTCTACGCCGCCCCCACCCACACCACGGTCGGGGGCCGCGCCAAGCCCGTCGCCGAGTTCGTGGCCTGGGTCGAGGAGCAGGGCAAGTTCGCCCGTCAGCTCCAGGTCCGAGGAGCCGGGCACACCTCCGACGTCGACATGCTGCTGGGCGAACTGGCCGCCGAGATCGCGGGCCTGGAGCCGCGCGAGCTCACCTCCGGCCTGTTCTCCTCCGTGGACAAGGAGACCTTCTACCGCGCCGGCCACGAGCCGATCCACGCGGAGGAGTACTGGGTCAAGGGCATGCGGCACTCGGTGTGGTTCACCCACGCCGTGCGCAAGGCCGTCGAGGCCGGGTATGTGACGTTCCTGGAGTTCGCGCCCAACCCGGTCGCCGCGATGTCCGTGGCGGCGACGTGCTTCGACGCCGGCCTGATGGAGCCCAACCTGCTCCACACGCTCAAGCGCAAGGAGTCCGAGGCCGACACCCTGCTCCACGCGATCGCCCAGCTGTACGTCCACGGCCACGAGGTCAACATGGACCAGGTCGTGGAGATGCTGCACGGCTACGTCACCGGCCCCGGCCGTTACGCCCCGGTGCCCGGCACGGCGTGGAAGCGCCGGACGCTGTGGCCGACCGTGACCGCCGGCGGCGGCTCGGGCGAGGGTCGTATGCCGGGCTCCCACGTGGCGCTGCC
>NZ_JAALEC010000494.1:0-1758 GCF_014145205.1 Dietzia sp. DQ11-44 | reverse complement strand
AGAGCGTTCCGCACACATCCGCCGAGAGCGGGTGCGCGGAACGCTCTTCTCGATGGGGTGATGGACTCGACGGGGCTTCCGGGCCGGGGGTCGCTCAGCGCCCGGTGGTGAGCACGATCTTGCCGACCGCGCCACGGCCGTCCATGAGCTCGAGGGCCTCGGTGGCCTTGTCCAGCGGGAACTCCGCACCGACGAGCGGGTCGAGCTTCCCGGCGGCCAGCAGCGGCTCCACCTCGGTCCACTGCTTCTGCAGGTAACCGGGGTTGCTCATCCAGTACTCGCCCCAGCCCACCCCGACGGCGCTCTTGTTCCCGAGCAGCAGTCGGTTGACCTTGACCGTGGGGATCTCGCCGCCGGTGAACCCGATCACGAGGATCCGGCCCTCCTGTCCGAGGGACCGGATGGAGTCGGTGAAGCGGTCACCGCCCACGGGGTCGACGACGATGTCGACACCCTTCCCGCCGGTGAGCTCCTTCACCGCGTCCTTGAACCCCTCCGGCGCGATGGCGTCGGACGCGCCTGCCTTGAGTGCCAGTTCCCGCTTGTCCCCGGTGGAGGCCACCGCGATCACGCGGGCGCCGGACGCGACGGCGAACTGCGTGGCGGCGATCCCGATCCCGCCACCCGCGCCGTGCACGAGAACCGTCTCCCCGGGCTGGAGCCGGCCGCGGTGCGCCAGCGCGAAGTGCACGGTCAGGACGTTCATGGGGATGGACGCCCCCTGGGCGAAGGTCAACGAGTCGGGCAGCCGGAACACCTGTGAGGGCTCGGTGGAGACCACTTCGGCGAATCCGCCGAGGCCGGGAAAGGCGCACACGCGGTCGCCGGCGGCGAAACCGGATCCCTCGGGAGCGGAGCGGACCACGCCGGCCACCTCCGAGCCGGGGACGAAGGGCAGCGGGGGCGACATCTGGTACTTCCCGCGGGTCTGGAGCACCTCGGGGAAGGTCACCCCTGCGGCGTGGACGTCGATGAGGACCGCTCCCGGCTCCGGTTCTGGGAGGTCGACCACCTCGAGGGCGGCGGGTCCGTCATGGGATGAGATGTGGATGGCACGCATGGACCCATAGTGTCAGCCCGGACACCCGCCTCGCCGGGACAGGGCCGACCGGGTCACGGGTCAGAGGACCCGGTTACACGGGTCGGTGGGCCCGGGTTCACGGGTCGGTGGGCACCGGCGGGGTCGGATCGGCCGTCTCCGGGCGGCGGCGCAGGAGATGGAGTGCGAGCCCCACGGCCACCACGACCTGCCCCACCTGGAAGGCCAGCGCCATCACGATGAACTCCCGCCCGAACGTGGTCGGCAGGACCAGGAGCAACGCGCAGATGCCCAACAGCGCGACAGTGAGGATCTGGCCCCCGGCCAGGAACCGTCGCGGGCTGGTGACCAGGCGGCCGCGGGAGAGCAACAGTACCGAGTTCAGTGCCACGAGCAGGCACACCGGCACCCCGATCTGCGCGGGGAACAGGAACAGGATCACGAAGAGTGGGTGCGAACTCAGGGTGACGGTGCCGGTCGCCAGGAACTGCGGGACGCTCCACAACGCGGTGAGAAGTGCGCAGGACACCGTGATCCACGAGCCGCCCACCAGGATTCGCACCGGTCGAGGATAGCCGTGCCGCCCCCGGCGCGGTGCCCCGCCCACCCGGTGGGCGACCGGTCCCCGCCGGGTCACCCGCGCGTCACTCCCTGGTCAGTGCCTCACCGATGGGTGTCTCGCCGTCGGAGAACTCGATCGTGCGACCGATGGTGTCCGG
>NZ_JAALEC010000493.1:0-6011 GCF_014145205.1 Dietzia sp. DQ11-44 | reverse complement strand
TCCGCCGTGACGGCGGCCACGACGTCCCGGCTCGTGGCCCGGTCGTCCCGCTTGTCGGCGCCCACGCCGATCGTCTCCCCGCCGGCGTCGTCGGTGAGCATCCCCGGACCGAGGATCGTCCACTGCAGGTCGGACTCCCGGAGATGGGCATCCGCGGCGGCCTTGGCCTGGGCGTACGGGAAGAACGGATCGTCCTCGGGCACTCCGTGGTCGGTGCGGGCCCCGTCATAGGAGATCATGACGTACCTCTCGACCCCCTCCTCCGCGGAGGCGTCCATGGAGCGGATCGCCGCGTCGCGGTCGACCGCGTAGGTGCGGTCGGCGCACCCGCCACCGGCGCCGGCGGCCCACACCACGGAGCCGCTGTCGCGCAGCACCTCCCGCAGGCCGTCCACGTCGAGTGTCTCGACATCCGCGACGACGGGCGTCGCGCCCACCTCGCGGATGTCGTCGGCCTGGTCCGGATTGCGGATGACGGAGTTGACCTGGGCACCCGCCTCCGACAGGATCCGGGCGGCGCGGAGGGCGACCTTGCCGTGGCCGCCGATGATGGTCACAGGGCGTTCGATACTCATGGCCTCCGTTGTACTCCTCCGCCCCGCTCCGTGCGCCTCCTCGGTGGCGCGGCGCGGGACCGTGGCCGGCACCCCGCCATCCGAGACGCTCCTCACGTTTCGGGGGCGTCCCGGCCCGATCCGGTCACAACTCCACAACGACACGCCGGATGCGCCCGTGTGGGTTCGCGTCGTGTCGGACCCGACGTGCATCATGTGCACATAAGCCGGTACTCACCGGTACACCCTCAGTTCTGCCTCGGAGTCACGCATGTCCTTGTCCCGGTCCGGGTACCTCTCGCGCTCGGCGGCGCAGGTCCCCCTCGTCATCCTCGCCGGGCTACTGGCCCTCCTGCTCATCGCGACCGGATGCACCATCCCCGTCCCCACCGGTTCGGCCGGGGAGACCACCCCGAGTGAGACGTCTCAGGCACCGGAGCCGGCGACCCTCCGGATCACCCCGGCCGACGGGGCGACGGACGTCGCCGTGGTGGACGGCGTCCGGGCCCGGGTCGAGAACGGTTCCCTGACCGAGGTGGTCCTCACCAACGACGCGGGCAAGGAGATCGAGGGCGAGTTGTCGCGGGACGCGACCTCGTGGGAGCCGGCGGTCACCCTCGGGTACGGGCGCACCTACACCCTGGACGTCACCTATCGGGGTGCGACGGGCGGCCCGAGGACCGACACGCGCACGTTCACCATGGCCAATCCTCAGGCCATCATCAGCCCCACCCTGGTCACCCCGGGCGGTGGCGCACTGGAGTCGGGCCGGGAGTACGGCGTCGGGATCATCGTGGGCGCCAGATTCGATCAGCCGGTGGCCGACCGCGCCACCGTGGAGAAGCACATGACGGTCACCACCGAGCCCGCCGTCGAGGGCAACTGGTTCTGGCTCGACGACACCACCGCGCACTGGCGCCCGAGGGACTACTACGCCACCGGCACCCGGGTCCACGTGGACCTGGACACCGAGGGCCGGAACCTCGGCGGCGGCCAGTGGGGCGGAGAGGGCGCGGAGGTGGACTTCACCATCGGTGACCGACGGGTGGCCATCGCCGACGACGTCACCAAGACGGTCTCGGTGTTCCACAACCAGGAGCTGGTCAAGACCATGCCCACGTCGATGGGCAAGGGCGGGTGGGCGACCTACAACGGTGTGAGCATGCACTTCTGGACCCAGCGGGGCGTCTACACGGTCCTCGACAAGGCCAGCTCGGTGCTCATGGACTCGTCGACCTACGGTCTGCCGCTGGACGTCGGCTACAAGGTGACCGTCGACCACGGGGTCCGTCTCACCAACGAGGGCATCTACTTCCACGCCCTCGCCTCGTCGATGTGGGCCCAGGGCAACACCAACGTCTCGCACGGATGCCTCAACCTCTCCCCGGACGACGCGTCCTGGTACTTCGACCAGGCGGTCGCCGGGGACATCGTCGAGGTCCGCAACACCGGCGGCCCGGAGCAGGGGATCTGGCAGAACGGCGACTGGGCTGTCCCGTGGAGCACCTGGCAGAAGGGTTCCGCCGACTGAGGGGCCGGTCGACACCGTTGCCGGTCGGATGGTCGGCACGCTAATTTTGCCCGATGGAGCCCCGCACACCCCGGACCCGCCTGCCCGGAGTCTCGATCGGCCACTGGACGGACCCGTCGGCGATGACGGGGTGCACGGTGGTGCTCCTCCCCGAGGGGGCGGTGGCCTCACGAGAGGTGCGCGGTGGCGCCCCGGCGACCCGCGACCTCGACGCACTCGCCCCCGACAAGGCCGTGACCTCGATAGACGCGGTCCTCCTCACCGGCGGATCGGCGTTCGGCCTGGCCGCCGCCGAGGGGGTGATGCGGTTCCTCGAGGAGGCCGGGCGGGGCGTGCCCACTCCCGGTGGACGCGTCCCGATCGTGCCGACCCTGGCGCTGTTCGACCTCGGGGTCGGCGACCCGAAGGTCCGGCCGACGGCGGAGGACGGCTACTCCGCCGCGGTCGCGGCGAGCGGGCCGCGGTTCGAGGTGGGGCAGCTCGGTGCGGGGACCGGGGCGTTCACGTCGCAGTGGCGCGGGGTGGAGAACCTCCGTGCGGGCGGGATCCGGTACGCGGAGAGCACACTGGGCGACCTGGTCGTGGGGGCGCTGTGCGCGGTGAACGCCTACGGGGACGTCGACCCGGGCGGCACCGAGGTCGACCTCGACAGTGTCGCGAACCTGGTCCCGCCGTTCGACTACACCTCCGATCGGGTCCACACCACCATCGGAGTGGTGATGACCAACGCGAGGTTGGACAAGACCGCGTGCTTCGTCGTCGCACAGGGCGCCCACGACGGGCTCGCCCGGGCGCTGACTCCGCCGCACACCCGGTACGACGGTGACGGTTTCGTCGCCGTGGCCACCGGCGAGGTGGCCGCCGACGTCGACACGGTCCGCCTGATGGCGCTGGACGCCGTCTCCCGGGCGATACGCTCCGCCGGCCACTGACACGCCCGGCGACGCCACACGCCGGAACGGAGTCGACATTTCCGGCGATGGGCGGGACAATCGGTAGTCACCCCGGGCACCGGCCCGTGGGCGACCCCGACGAAAGCGCAGGAGCACCTCCAGTGAGCCGAGCCGATACACCGGCCCGATCTATCAGCCCCCTTCTCGGAAGGGGGAACACCGGATGAGCATCGCGCTCTCACTACTCGTCGGAGTCGTGGTGGTCCTGGCGATCACCGCGCTCACGGGCTACTTCGTGGCCCAGGAGTTCGCGTTCATGGCCGTCGACCGCTCCCGGATGGGGGCCGCGGCGGAGAAGGGCGACCCGGCGGCGGCACGCGTCCTCGGCGTGACCAGACGAACATCCTTCATGCTCTCGGGCGCCCAGCTCGGTATCACCGTCACCACCCTGGTCGTCGGTTACGTGGCCGAACCGCTCATCGGCCGCTCGATCGGCGAACTCCTCGGCCTGGCGTCCGTGCCGCAGGGAGTCGGCGTGGTGGTCGGCACGGTGCTGGCACTGCTCTTCTCGACGGTCGTGCAGATGATCTTCGGCGAGTTGGTGCCCAAGAACCTGGCCATCGCCAAGCCGGAGCCGGTCGCACGCTGGCTGGCCCGGTCCACCACGATCTACCTCGCTCTGTTCGGCTGGCTCATCGGTCTGTTCGACAAGGCGTCCGAGGCGCTGCTCAAGGCCGTCGGTATCGAGCCGGTGCATGACAAGGAGCACTCCGCCACCGCCCGCGACCTGGAGCACATCGTCGCCGAGTCCGAAGAGACCGGCGAGTTGTCCGAGGAGCTCAGCGACCTGTTGGACAGGATGCTCGACTTCCCCGGACAACCCGCCGAGCACGCCATGATCCCGCGGAGCCGCACCGATGTGGTCCGCGCGGAGGACACGGTCAACGAGGTCCTGTCCAAGATGGCCACCGGCCACACCCGCTACCCGGTCGTCGGCGACGACTCCGACGACGTGATCGGCATCGTGGACCTCCACGACCTGCTCTCGGTGTGCGACGACGACCAGGCCGATCTCACCGCGGTGTCCGCCCTGATGCGCGCGCCGATCATCGTGCCCACCTCCCTGCCCCTGCCGGAGGTGGCCGCCCGCCTGAGCGCCGAGAAGTCGGAGATGGCCGTGGTGGTGGACGAGTACGGCGGCTTCGCCGGCGTCGTGACGATGGAGGACATGGCAGAGGAGATCGTCGGCGAGATCGCGGACGAGCACGATCCCCAGCTCGCCGCCGGGACCCCGGTCAGCGAGGGTCTGGGCTGGCTCCTGTCCGGCGACACCCATCTCGACGAGGTGGAACGCCTGCTCGAGATCACCCTGCCCGAGGTGGACGCCGAGACGCTCGGCGGGCTGGTGGTCGAGACGACCGGTGACCTGCCCGAGCTGGGCGACCGTGTCGACATCCCCCTTCCCGACACGGACGTGTTGGAGGAGTTCTCCGCGGACCGGGTCCTCCGGACCGAGGTGCGCCGGATCGAACGACGCGTGCCGGCCGAACTGCACGTCGTGGTCGAGGAGGCCGCGCGATGAACCCCACCACCACCCTGCTCGCCGCCGAGGCCGGATCGGGCCTCATGAGCAACCCGCTCGTCGTGGTGCTCGCCACGATCGTCCTCATCGCGGCGTCCGCGTTCTTCGTCGCCGTCGAGTTCTCGCTGATCTCCGCGCGTCGCCACCGCCTCGAGGACGCGGCGGCGTCGAGCGCCTCCGCCCGGGCCGCCCTGCGCAACGCCTCCGAGCTCACGCTCCTGCTGGCGGGATCCCAACTCGGGATCACGCTGTGCGCACTGGCGCTCGGCTCCATCACCAAGCCCGCTGTCCACCACTGGCTCACCCCGGTGTTCGCCGGCTGGGGCCTGCCCTACTGGACGGCCGACGTCATCGCGTTCGTCATCGCCCTGCTCATCGTCACGTTCCTGCACCTCGTGGTGGGCGAGATGGCTCCCAAGTCGTGGTCCATCACGCACCCCGAGTACTCGGCCACGCTGTTGGCGATACCGATGCGGGGCTTCCTCTGGATCACCCGCCCGCTGCTGGTGATGCTCAACACCCTCGCCAACCGGATCCTCCACCGGATCGGGGTGGAGACCCGCGACGAGGTGGCCTCCGGGCAGGACGCCGACTCCCTGCGGGAGCTCGTGCGCCACTCCGGTGAGGCCGGCACGCTCGACGACACCCACCACCGGCAGCTGCTCAACGCACTGGAGCTGCAGGAGCTCACCGTGGGTGACCTGCTGGGCGAGCGCGGCGTGGACACCCCCGCCGCCCCGGAGGAGATGTCCTCGGTCGACGTGGACGCCTCGCCCGAGGAGATCCGCGAGACGGCCCGCCGCACCGGTCACCTGCGCCTGCTGGTGATGGACAGCGACACCGCGGTGGGCGTGGTGCACGCGCGGGACGCGATCAACATCCAGGCGGCGGCCACGGCGAGGGAGCTCATGCGGCCGAGCCTGTCCCTCGAGCACGATCTCTCGGTGGCCGAGGCGTTCCGCCGGATGCGTGAGGCGCGGGCACACCTCGTCGTCGTCGAACAATCCGGCGGCCACCCCGGCACCCACGTCTCCGAGGTCAGGGGGGTCCTCACGCTGGACGACGTGGTGCGGCGCCTCCTGCCCGTGACCTCCGTGTAGGCCGGGGGCCTGTGGGCCGGGGGCTGCCGGCCGGGGGGGTCGGGGGCCTGCCGGCCGGGGTCAGAACAGCCCGATCACCCTGAGCAGGCCCCACAGCGCGAGCCCGGCCATGCCGATCAACACCAGCAGCATCAGACCCACCGCGCCGACCGCGCGGAGCAGGTAGCCGCGGGCGTCGGTGTCCACGCGCCTGCCCTCGGCGATGGTCCGGTCCACCAGGCGCAGGTTCTTGGACGTGGCCTTGTGCGCGGCGTCCGCCACGTCGCCCACGAAGGGGATCACGCCGAGCACCGCGTCGACGAGGTAGTTCCAGCCCATCCGGAACAGGATGTGGACGGGGACCCGGTTGCG
>NZ_JAALEC010000492.1:0-2726 GCF_014145205.1 Dietzia sp. DQ11-44 | reverse complement strand
TCCGCGTCGCCCGGGCTCCCCGGGGCCTCCCACGGGTTCCAGGCCCCTGGTCCGGGCCGCGGCGAGGATGACCGTCCGGGGCAGTCGCAACTCCCAGGGGCGCACGACCACCTCGTCGTCGTCGACATCCAACAGGGCCGCCAGCGCGCGGGCCCGGCGGCCGTGCCGCTGGCGATACGACCGCGCGGGATCCACGCCCCTCAGGCCGCGGATACGCTCCGCCGGGCCGATTTTCCGCATGCAACGGATCGTACTGGGCCGTAGGCTCGCCCCCATGTCACCGATGTCGCGCCACAAGCCCGACCAACACCAGGCCGACCCCCACCGGTCCGATCCCCGACACCCCGAGCCCGAGCTCACCGACGACGGTCACGTGGTCGAGCCCAGTGCCGACAACTACCGGCACGCGGCCGAGCTCGAGATCGATCGGGACTGGTACAAGTCAGCCGTGTTCTACGAGGTCCTGGTCAGGGCGTTCAACGACTCCGACGGCAACGGCACCGGGGACCTGCGCGGGCTCACCGAGAAGCTCGACTACCTGGAGTGGTTGGGGGTCGACTGCCTCTGGCTGCCGCCGTTCTACGACTCGCCGCTCCGCGACGGCGGGTACGACATCCGCGACTTCCGCGCCGTGTTGCCCGAGTTCGGGACCGTCGAGGACTTCGTCGACTTCCTCGACCAGGCGCACCAGCGGGGCATCCGGGTGATCACCGACCTGGTGATGAACCACACCTCCGACACCCACGCCTGGTTCACCGAGTCGCGGTCCGATCCGACCGGGCCGTACGGGGACTTCTACGTGTGGTCCGACGACGACACCCGGTACCCGGACGCCCGCATCATCTTCGTCGACACCGAGACCTCCAACTGGACCTACGATCCGGTGCGCGGACAGTTCTACTGGCACCGCTTCTTCTCCCACCAGCCCGACCTCAACTACGACAACCCCGAGGTCCAGGACGCGATGATCGACGTCCTGCGGTTCTGGTTGGACCTGGGGATCGACGGGTTCCGCCTGGACGCCGTGCCGTACCTGTTCGAGCGCGACGGCACCAACTGCGAGAACCTCCCCGAGACGCACGAGTTCCTGCGCAAGTGCCGGGCGGTGGTGGACGAGGAGTACCCCGGCCGGGTCCTGCTGGCCGAGGCCAACCAGTGGCCCGAGGACGTGGTGGCGTACTTCGGCGAGCCCGAGGTGGGCGACGAGTGCCACATGGCGTTCCACTTCCCGCTGATGCCCAGGATCTTCATGGCGGTGCGGCGTCAGTCCCGGTTCCCCGTCACCGAGATCCTCGCGCACACCCCCGACATCCCGTCCTCCGCCCAGTGGGGCATCTTCCTGCGCAACCACGACGAGCTCACGCTCGAGATGGTGACGGACGAGGAACGCGACTACATGTACGCGGAGTACGCCAAGGACCCGCGGATGAAGGCCAACATCGGCATCCGCCGCCGCCTGGCCCCGCTGCTCGACGGCGACCACAACCAGCTGGAGCTGTTCTCGGCGCTGCTGCTCAGCCTGCCCGGGTCCCCGGTGCTGTACTACGGCGACGAGATCGGCATGGGTGACAACATCTGGCTGGGCGACCGCGACGCCGTGCGCACGCCGATGCAGTGGAGCCCCGACCGCAACGCCGGGTTCTCCCGGTGCGACCCGGGCCGGCTCTACCTCCCGGTGATCATGGACCCGCAGTACGGCTACCAGGGCGTCAACGTGGAGGCGCAGCTCAACTCCACCGCCAGCCTGCTGCACTGGACGCGACGCATGATCCACGTGCGCAAGAGCCATCCGGCGTTCGGGCGCGGCGAGTTCACCGATCTGGGTGGGTCCAACCCGAGCATCCTGGCCTATCTCCGGACGATGGGGGCCCCGGACGAGGACCCAGGGGCGGACGTGATCCTGTGCGTCAACAATCTCTCGAGGTTCCCGCAGGCCGTGCGCCTGGACCTCTCGGAGTTCGCCGGTCGACGGCCCACCGAGCTCACCGGCGGGGTCCCGTTCCCCGAGATCGACGCCGACCCGTACCAGCTCACCCTGCCCGGCTACGGCTTCTACTGGCTCGAGCTGCGCAGTCCCACGGACACCCCGGCATGAGAGGCGCGGCATGAGCATCACCCCCGTCGACGACGACGCCATGGTCAGGTTGCTGACCGAGTGGCTCCCCGGACAACGCTGGTTCGCGGGAAAGGGCCGGCGACTGTCGGCGGTGCGGATCGCCCGGCGGGCGGTGCTGCTCGACCACGTCGACGTCCTGGTGGAGCACCTGCTGGTGGACGTGGAGGTGGACGGGCGACCACAGCGCTATCAGGTCCCACTGGCCACCGCGCGGACCCTGCCGGACGACCGCCGGACACTCCCCCTGACCCCCGACGGCGCCTCACCGGTGGTCTACGACGGACTGCGTGATCCGCGCGGGACCGAGTCACTGGTGTCGCACCTCTCCGCGCAGGACGAGGTGGGAGGGCTGCGGTTCCGCCTGGTCCCGGGCGCTCCCGCCCCCGAGCCCGCCCGGGGCAGGTTGCTCGAGGGCGAGCAGTCCAACTCGTCCCTGGTGTTCGGCGACGACCTCATGGTCAAGGTGTTCCGACTGGTCCAACCCGGCCTGAACCCCGACGTGGAACTCCACGCCGCGCTGGCCGACCGGCGGTGCCCGGCCGTCGCGTCGCTGCGGGGCTGGGTGGAGCTCGACGACGACGGGGGCGACCCGGACGCCGACGACGAGGCC
>NZ_JAALEC010000491.1:0-5495 GCF_014145205.1 Dietzia sp. DQ11-44 | reverse complement strand
GTCCTAGGCCGCTAGACGACGGGGGCCTGGTACGCCTCGACTCTAGCGACCCGACCGGCGCTCCACAAAATCGGCGGGCCGATCGCCGTTCACCCGGTGTAAATATGCACTCAGTCTACTTTTCTGTAGACTCCCCTGGTGACCTCACCGCCGGAACCGGACTCCCTCCGCGAGCGCAAACGCCGCGCCACGATGCTCGCCATCGAGGACGCCGCGACCTCCCTAGTACTCGAGCACGGGTACGACTGTGTGACGGTGGACCAGATCTGCGCCGCCGCCCAGGTCTCCAAGCGCACGTTCTTCAACTACGTGCCCTCGAAGGAGGCCGCCGTCATCGGTTCGCCGCCCCGGGACGTCCCGCTCGCGGTCCGCCGCGAATTCCTCGACGCTGCCGACCCGGACGTCCCCGGGGCGCTCCTGAGGCTGTTCCTCGCGGCGTTCGCGGCCGCGCGGATCGCGGACGACGCCCAGACCGCGACCCTGGCCCACCGTCGAGCGGAGATCTTCCGGGCCGACCCGGACCTCGGGGTGGCCCGGGTGACCGCGTCATCCCGTTTCCAGCTCCGTCTGGTGGACCTGGTGACCGAACACTTCGAGCGGCACCCGGCCCTGCGCCGCCTCGACGGGGTCGCGGCCAGGGCGGAGGCACGTGCCTACGTGGCTCTCGTGGCCGCCTCGGCCAACCTCGGGCTGTCCACCTGGTTGACACGGGAGGCCGCGACGTTCGCCGACCTCGACGCCGAATGTGCCCTCGCCCTCCGGCAGCTCGCACTTCTCGTCACCGCGCCCTCCGACGCCACGCCGGCCGGGACCACACCGGCCGGGACCACCTCCCCTGAGACCTCGGGAAGCACGTCATGAGCGACACCAGCACGAACGACACCAGCACGATCGCCACGGACGATCGCAGACCCACCGGACCGGCTCCGGCATCCCACAACGTGCCGCTGGTCTTCACCTCCCTGCTGCTGGGGATGCTCATCGTGTCCCTGGGCCAGATGATCTTCGCGACCGCGTTGCCCACGATCGTGGCGGACCTCGGCGGGGTCGACAAGATGAGCTGGGTCATCACCGTCTATCTCCTGACCATGACCATCGGGCTCCCCGTGTACGGCAAGCTCGGGGACCAGATCGGCCGAAAGCCGCTCTTCGTCGCCGCCATCCTGCTGTTCCTCGGCGGCTCCGTACTCGGGGCCCTCTCGTGGAGCATCGACATCCTGATCGTCTCGCGCGCGATCCAGGGCCTGGGAGGTGGCGGCCTGATGGTGCTGTCGCAGGCGATCGTCGCCGACGTCGTCCCCGCCCGGCAGAGGGGCCGGTACATGGGGGTCATGGGGGCCGTCTTCGGACTGTCGTCGATCCTCGGTCCGCTCCTGGGCGGATTCTTCACCGAGGGCCCGGGCTGGCGCTGGGCGCTGTGGTTCAACCTGCCGATCTGCCTGCTCACCCTCGTGGTGGCGGTCCTCTACCTGAAGCTGCCCACCCGCGGCACGGGCCGCAGCACGGACTGGCCGGGCACCGTCCTCATGGTCACGGCCACCACGGCGCTCATCCTCGTCTGCTCGTGGGCCGGTAACCGCTACACGTGGACCGACCCCGTGATCCTCGGCCTCGCGGCGCTGTTCCTGATCTGCGCCGCGGCGTTCGTCCTCGTCGAGTTGCGATCGCCGCACCCACTGATCCCCATGACGCTGTTCGCGGAACGCAACTTCGCGCTCTCCACGGCCGCCGGGCTCATCATCGGCGTGGCGATGTTCGGGACCATCACCTACCTGCCCACCTACATCCAGATGGTCCACGGGCTCGGGCCCACCGACGCCGGACTGATGATGACCCCGATGATGGCGGGGATGATGGGAACCTCCATCGTCGTGGGCAACATCGTGAGCCGTACCGGCCGCTACAAGTGGTACCCCGTGGTCGGGACGGTCATCATGTCCGTGGGTCTGTGGCTCATCAGCTCCCTCGAGGCCGCCGACACCCTCCTGCACCTCGGAGCGGTCCTGTTCGTGTTCGGCTTCGGCCTGGGCCTGTGCATGCAGTTGCTCGTCCTGATCGTCCAGAACTCGTTCCCCGTCTCGATGGTCGGGACCGCCACCGCGTCCAACAACTTCTTCCGCCAGATCGGCGGGACGCTGGGATCGGCGATCGTGGGGTCGCTCTTCGTCAGCCGCCTGGCAGATCTCATGGGCGACCGGATCCCGGCCGCGGCGTCCGCGATGGGGCCGGAGGGGGCCGAGGTGGCCGCGTCGTTCGCCGAGGGCTCCGGCGCGGCGAACTCGATGAGCCCGGAGATCCTCGCCGGCCTCCCGGGGCCCCTGCACGACGCGATCGTGGGGTCCTACAACGACGCCCTGGTGCCGATCTTCCTCGTCGTGGTCCCCCTGCTGCTCATCGCCACGGTGCTGCTGCTGTTCATCCGGGAGGACCCCCTCAAGGAAACGGTCGACTGACCCCCGCGGCGGATCGAACCCGCCGACCGGGTGGCGTGCTCACCGCGCCGCCGGACCGGGGTGAGCACACCGACACGCGATCCACACCCGCGGCAACCGCCCCGTTACGCGACGGCGATAGCTTGCCCAGCGTGAACACTCCCCGAGAGACCGTCCTGCGTTTCCTCGCCGCACCCACCGACGTCGGCACCGGGAACCAGGTGCACACCGGCCGCATCCTCGAGTGGATCGACAAGGCCGCGTACGCCCAGGCCGCGGTGTGGTCCGGCGGGTACGCCGTCACCGCCTACGTGGGCAACGTCCGCTTCTCGCGGCCGATCGAGGCCGGTGAACTCGTCGAGGTGTCGGCGCGACTCGTCCACACGGGATCGACCTCGATGCACATCCAGTGCGACGTCCGGGCCTGCGACCCCGTGACCCTCGACTTCCGCCACTGCGCGGAGTGCCTGGTCGTCTTCATCGCCGTCCGCGAGGGGAGACCCACCCCGGTGCCGTCCTGGCGGCCCGCCTCCCGGTTGGAGGTCCACGAGTCCGACGAGGCGGTGATGCGCATCGCCCTGCGGAAGGACATCGAGGACGCCATGGCCGTCCAGAGCTATACCGACGCGGGAACCGCACCCCGATCGGCCCTGCGGTTCCTCGCGGCCCCCGGTGACGTGAACTGGGGCGGCAACGTGCACGGGGGGCGCATCATGTCGTGGATCGACGACGCCGCGAACCTGTGCGCGACCCATTGGTCGGGCACCCCGTGCACCTCCGTGTACGCCGGCGGGGTGCGCTTCTACCACCCGGTGAAGATCGGCCACGTCGTCGAGGTGGAGGCCCGGCTCCTGCACACCGGTCACGAGACGATGCACGTGTCCGTCCACGTCCGGTCCGGTGAACCCACGTCACCCGAACGGGTGCTGACGACCCATTGCCTGGCCGTGTGCGCGGCTCTGGGCCCGGATCTCCGCCCCACCCCGGTCCCCCACTGGACCCCGCTGACCGCGGAGGACCGTGATCTCGACGAACACGCGCGGCACCTCATCCGGCTCCGAGGACGGGGGCGGGTCGACGTGACGACCGCCGGTTGACCGGACCCGTCCGTCCGTTCTCCCCCGATCGGAAGAAGGACGGCGCCGGGATGTACCGGGGTGGAGAGGACCGGGGTGGAGAGGACCGGGCCGAGAACGAGAAAACGCCCGGAGCATGATGCTCCGGGCGTTCTCGTGTGTACCCCCGATGGGATTCGAACCCACGCTACCGCCGTGAGAGGGCGGCGTCCTAGGCCGCTAGACGACGGGGGCTCAGGACGCGGCTCCGCGAGGAACCGCTGCAGTGAGCGCTACAACGCGCTCAGCTGGCCTACCAGGACTCGAACCTAGAACGACGGTACCAGAAACCGCTGTGTTGCCAATTACACCATAGGCCACTGTATTCACTTGTCCGCCCCGTGCGGGGCGACCTCGAAGAGACTATCAAAGCACCGAGGGTGAATAGCAAATCGCCAGGTCATTCAGCGATGGGCGCGGCCTGCAGGCGGGCCAGTGTGACCTCGCGACCCAGCAGTTCCAGCGACTCGAACAGCGGCGGGGAGATGTGCGATCCGGTCACCGCGACCCGCACCGGACCGTAGGCCTTACGCGGCTTGAGCCCGAGCTCGTCGACCAGCGCACCGGAGAGCGCGGCCTCGATCGCGGGGGTGGACCACTCCGGCACCGACTCCAGTGCGGCCGCCGCCGCGTCCACCACCTCGCGCGCATCGGCCTTGAGGTTCTTGGCGGCGGACCCGGGGTCGACGACGAACTCCGACTCGTCCACCACCAGGAAGCGGATCAGGTCCCACGCGTCGGACAGCACGACGATGCGGGTCTGCACCAGATCCGCGAGCACCGCCCAACGATCACCGTCCAGCTCCGCGGGCAGCGTGAGTCCGTCCTCGGACGGGTGTGCCTCGAGGAAGTCCCGCAGCCGTCGCGCGAACTCCTCCGGCGGGAGCCGCCGGATGTGCTCGGCGTTGATCGCGTCCGCCTTCTTCTGGTCGAAGCGCGCGGGGTTGGCATTGACCTGGCGCACGTCGAAGGCCTCCACCATCTCCCGGAGGGAGAACACGTCGCGGTCGTCCGACAGTCCCCAGCCCAGCAGCGCCAGGTAGTTGAGCAGCCCCTCGGGCAGCATGCCGCGGTCGCGGTGCAGGAACAGATCCGACTCGGGGTCCCGCTTGGACAGCTTCTTGTTGCCGTCCCCCATCACGAACGGCAGATGCCCGAACTCGGGCACACGGTCTGCGACCCCGATCCGGGTGAGCGCACGGTAGAGCGCGATCTGCCTGGGGGTCGAGCTGAGCAGGTCCTCGCCGCGCAGGACGTGGGTGATCTGCATGAGCGCATCGTCCACCGGGTTGACCAGGGTGTACAGCGGGATCCCGTTGCCCCGGGTGAGCGCGAAGTCCGGAACGGTGCCGGCCTTGAACACGGTCTCCCCGCGGACGAGGTCGTCCCACCCGAGGTCCTCGTCCGGCATCCGCAGCCGGATCACGGCGCCACGGCCCTCGTCCCGGTAGGCCTGCTTCTGCTCCTCCGTCAGGTCGCGGTCGAAGCCGTCGTACCCCAGTTTGGGGTCGCGCCCGGCCGCCCGGTGGCGCGCCTCGACCTCGTCGGCGGTCGAGAAGGACTCGTAGGCCTCACCGGCGTCGACGAGCCTGCGCACCACATCGAGGTGCTGGTCGCGTCGTTCGGACTGGCGGTAGGGGGCGTACGGACCGCCCACCTCCGGACCCTCGTCCCAGTCCAGCCCGAGCCACCGGAGCGCGTCGAGCAGGGCCTGGTAGGACTCCTCCGAGTCGCGTGCGGCGTCGGTGTCCTCGATGCGGAAGACGAAGGTCCCGCCCGTGTGCCGGGCGTGAGCCCAGTTGAACAGCGCCGTCCGGACGAGCCCCACATGAGGAGTACCGGTGGGCGACGGGCAGAAACGGACACGGACGTCTGGGGCTGTCATGCGCACCATCCTAGTGACGGTCCCGGCTCGCACCCCCGCGCAGGACCGGCCTAGGATCGGCGG
>NZ_JAALEC010000490.1:0-3771 GCF_014145205.1 Dietzia sp. DQ11-44 | reverse complement strand
TGAGCCGTGGCGTCAGGGCCCCACCCCGACGCCGCCAGGCCTGTCACCGCCCCGGATTTCCTCCTGTCGCGCCACACCGGATCGCTGCGGACCCAGGGCTCCCTCCGCGTCTTCCCCGACCCCGCCGACGCGGCGCTGGCCCTCCGGTCCGGACGCTGCGGGCTGGTGGTGGGCGCCATCGGGTTCGAGCCGGACGCCCCGGCAGCACTGGTCGAGCCCGACTTCGTGGTCCGGACCGACGGCCCACTCGAGCCGCCCGCCTACTTCCGCTCGCTCCGCACGCGCGCCCGCGTCGTCGAGGAACTGCCCTCGACTGAGGCCCACCGGAGACGGGTGGCCACCGCGATCGCGGGTATCCGGGCGGGTGGGCTGGACAAGGTGGTGCTCGCGCGCGCGGTCCGGCTGCTCGCGGACGACCCGATCGACCCCCACGCCGTGTGCGCGGCGCTCATCGATTCGAGCCCGTCGGCCGATGGATTCCTGGTCGACCTGTCCCCCGCCGGCGGGGTCCACTCCGGCAGGATCCTGGTGGGATCGAGCCCGGAGCTCCTCGTCCGTCGACGGGGTGACGTGGTGGAGTGCCATCCGCTCGCCGGATCCGCCCCCCGCTCCCGTGACACGTCGGTGGACCAGGCCGCGGGACGGGCACTGCAGGCGTCGGGCAAGGACGCCGCCGAGCACGCGTTCGTGGTGGACTCCCTGGCGACGGCGCTCGCCCCCCTCTGCCGGGATCTACAGATCCCCGAGCGCCCGTCGCTCACCTCCACCCGTGAGATGTGGCATCTGGGGACGCGGATCCGCGGACGGGTCGCCGACCCGCGGACGACCGCTCTCGACCTCGCGCTGGCCGTCCACCCCACCCCCGCCGTGTGCGGAACCCCCACCGATGAGGCGCGGCGGGTGATCGCGGGTCTCGAGGGCCGGCGGGGCTTCTACTCGGGAGCGGTGGGATGGGCGGACGCGGGCGGCGACGGCGACTGGATGGTCACCATCCGCTGCGCCGAGATCGACGCCGATCGCTCGGGGGCGATCGCCTGGGCGGGCGGGGGTCTGGTCGCCGACTCCGACCCCGACGACGAGGTGGCCGAGACCGCCGCCAAACTCCGCACGGTCCTCACCGCGCTGGGCGCCGTGTGACCGGACCCCCCGACCGGGTCTCGACCGTCAGGCGGGTCGGGACCCGACCTACCTGTCGACGACGGGGTTGGTCAGCGCTCCGATGCCCTCGATCTCCACGGTGACCCGGTCACCGGGGAGCATCGGGCCGACGCCGGCCGGGGTTCCCGTCAGCACGACGTCGCCCGGGAGCAGCGTCATGACCCTGCTGACGTACTCGATGATCTCCCCGACGGTGTGCATGAACTGGGAGGTGTTGCCGTCCTGGCGCACCTCCGAGGACCCGTCCGGGTGGTGCAGCGTGGTGCGGACGTCGAGGCCGTTGGGGTCGAGGTCGGTGACGATCCAGGGGCCCAGCGGGCAGAAGGTGTCGTACCCCTTCCCGCGGGTCCACTGACCGTCCGCGAGCTGCTGGTCGCGCGCCGTCACGTCGTTGGCGCAGGTATACCCCAGGATCACCTCGTGGGCCCGGGCGGCCGAGACGTCGCGACAGGGCTGACCTATCACCACGGCGAGCTCACCCTCGTGGTCCACCCGCTCGGAACTGGGCGGGTACGCGATCCCGGCCTCGGGGCCGACCACCGAGGTGTTGGGCTTCAGGAAGATCAGCGGCTCGGCGGGCGCCTCGGACCCCATCTCCTCGGCGTGCTCCGCGTAGTTCTTACCGACGCACACCACCTTGGAGGCGAGGATCGGAGCGAGCAGGCGGACGTCGGCCAGCGGCCATTCGCGGCCGGTGAACTCGGGGGTGCCGAAGGGGTGTTCGGAGATCTCCGCGCAGGTGAGGGCGGCGGGATCGGTGACATCACCGCGGACCTCGACGAAGGCGAATCCCTGCGGGTGGGCGATACGGGCGAGACGCATACCCGCGATCCTATGCCGTTCGCAGATCCCGGAGCGTCGTGACCCCGCGCTCGTGCAGCTCCGCGGTCTGGGCCAGGTAGAGCTCCGCGCAGGCGAGCGCGTCGATCAGCGCATCGTGCGCCCGGTAGCGGGGGAGCCCGTACCGCTCCCTGGCGCTCCACAGCCGGAGTTCGTCCGGGGAGGACTCCGGGGCGAATCCACTGTCGACGCCCGCGCCGAGCACCCGGCGGTGGAGTTCGAGGGTGTCGACGGGGACGAACGGAGGCCGCACACCGTGCCCGGAGGTGCACAGAGCGCCGAGGAAATCGGTTTCTATACGACTGTAGTGGGCGACGAGGACCCGGCCGGTCAACGCCTCGAAGATCCGGTCCAGGAAGACGTCCACGCTCACCCCGGTCGCGACCGTGTCGTCGGTGATCCCGTGCAGCGTCGCGCTCTGGCCCACTCCCTCCACGTCGTCGGCGCCCTCGGCCCGCAGGAGCAGGGACCGCGCGCCGCCGAGGACGATCCGGTCACCGTTCACCGGTACCAACCCCACGGACAGAACCCTGTCGCGGCGCGGATCGAGGCCGGTGGTCTCGACGTCCATCGCCAGCAACGGCAGATCCGCCAGTGGGGTCGACGGCTCCGGGGGCGGGGTCTCGAGGTAGCGCCGCAGCGGACCGTCGGGAAGCCGTCGTGCGGTGCGTCGACGTCGCCCGGACCCGGTGAACCACTCACGCATCACATCTGCCCGACCCGGTATTTCAGGGCGAGCGAGCCCTGCACCCCGGCGATGATCCGGAACGCGGCGCGGAGACGGTGACGGTCGGCGGAGCTCAGCGTTCCCGGATCGATGTGGTTGTCCTGAGGGTCGTCGTCCGCGATCTGGCGCGCGTGGTGGCGGTAGGTCAGGCCACGCAGGAACCGGAAGGCCTCGCCGAGATCCTCCGCGTCGGCGCGCGCGATGACACCGGCCCCGGCCGCGGCGTCGAGCCGACCGAGGGTGGACACCTCGTCCAGCCCCGCGGAGAGGGCGTGCACACGCGCGATCTGCACCACGGGCGCGATCCCGCCGGCCTTGAGGTCGAGGGTGTTGCGGTACTCACCCCGTCGTGCCACCACCAACCCACGGAAGAACCCCAGCGGCGGCTGCCATTCGCACGCTATGCGTGCCAGGTGGGCCTGGAACCGTCGACTGCCCTCGGCGCGAGCGAGCATCTCGTCACGGACCCGCATGAACAGCGAGGTGTCCCCGTGCACCGGGCGGATGTCCAGGAACACCTGGGAGTGCAGGACGGCGTCCGCTCCCGGCGCCCGCACCCAGTCCCCCACCTGGCGCTCCCAGGACCTGCACGTGCGACGCCACGCCGGGTTGGAGGCCATGACGTCGCCCGGACACAGCGGGAATCCGGCCCGGTCGAGACCGGCGCACACCTCCTGCGCCAACGCGGCGAAGTACCGGTCCGCATCCGGTGTCGTCTCCGCCGCGTCGTCGAGGATGAGCGCGTTGTCCTGGTCGCTCGCCACGCCGAGCTCCCCTCTGGCCTGGGAACCCAGGCCGACCCAGCAGTACGCCACGGGCGGCGGTCCGAGGCCGCTCTCCGCGAGTGAGATCAACCGTCGCGTCGCGGCGTCGGCGGTGGCGGTGACGACGCGACCGATGTCCTGGGGGGCGGTGCCACGGCGGACGAACTCGCCGACCAGGGCGGGCAACCTCGCCGCCAGGCGCGCGACCCCCTCGGGGTCGGGCGCGCGGGCGATGCGGGCTGCCAGGTACACGGGGTCGGTCTGGGCCAGTCGGAGCAGGTC
>NZ_JAALEC010000489.1:0-4261 GCF_014145205.1 Dietzia sp. DQ11-44 | reverse complement strand
CACGCGGCCCGATTCCACCACGAGCAGCGCGGATACGCGGCGTTCGGTCATCAGGCTCGCGGCGTCGCGGATCGTGGTGTCGGGGCCGGTGGTCACCGCGTCGCGGGCGAGCAACTCCCCGACCGGCGTGCCCAGCGCGTCCCCGCCCGCGGCCTCGAGCCGCGCCGAGGCGAGGTCCTGGCGGATCCGGTCGCTCCGTTCGCCGAAGAACCGCCGCAGATGAGGGTGCTCGGTGGCCAGGTCGTCCAGGACCCCGGCCGGCATCTCGAGCAGCAGGGTGTCGGCCACCGCCACGATCCGGTAGCGCGAGGGCCCGCTGTGGGACAGGGACGAGTAGCCGAAGCAGTCTCCCTCGCCCCGGGCGTCGAGCAGAACGCCGTCCGGGTCGCACACCTCCACGGCACCTGACCGGATGATGTGCAGCGTGTCGTTCCGGGCACCGGCGTCGAGGATCACCGTTCCCCGGCGGTGGTACCGCTGTGAGAGCCGCGCGGGGATCCGGTCGAGCTGGTCACCGGGCAGCTCGTCGAAGGGGGCGCAGCGGGCGAGGAAATCCCTCACCTCGGCGAGTTCGACGTCCATGGGTCCACTCTGTACGCCGACGGCCCGCGGTGTGATCCGCTTCACGCGATTCACACCCGCGGGCCGCGGGGTGGTGCCCGGTTCCTAGTCGCTGACCGCCGACACGATCCGGTCGCCGACCTCGGAGGTCACCACGGGACGGTCTCCACGCGACCCGAGGTCCGCCTCGACCGCGGCCTCCACGCGCTCGGCCTCGGCGACCCTGCCCAGGTGCCTCAACATCAGCGCCACCGACAGGATGGCCGCGGTGGGGTCGGCCTTGCCCTGTCCTGCGATGTCCGGGGCGGAACCGTGCACCGGTTCGAACATGGACGGGTTGGTTCCCGAGGCGTCGATGTTCCCCGACGCGGCGGTGCCGATGCCCCCGGTGACGGCGGCGGCGAGATCGGTGATGATGTCGCCGAACAGGTTGTCGGTGACGATCACGTCGAAGCGCGAGGGTTCGGTGACCATGTAGATCGTCGCGGCGTCGATGTGGCAGTAGTCGACCGCGACGTCCGGGAACTCCGGGGCCACCTCGTCGACGGTGCGCTGCCAGAGCCCACCCGCGTTGACCAGCACATTGGTCTTGTGGACGAGCGTCAGTTTGCCTCGGCGGGACCGCGCCCGGCCGAACGCGTCGCGCACCACGCGCTCGACGCCGAAACGGGTGTTGACGGAGGTCTCGGTGCCGATCTCGTGGGGTGTCCCCACGCGGATCGCCCCACCGTTGCCGGTGTAGAGCCCCTCGGTCCCCTCGCGGACCACGACGAAGTCGATCTCACCCGGGTCCTTGAGCGGGGTACCCGAACCGGGGTACAAACGCGACGGGCGGAGGTTGACGTGGTGGTCGAGCGCGAACCGCAGTGGGAGCAGCATCCCGCGTTCGAGCACCCCGGCGGGCACCGATCGCGGATCGCCGATGGCCCCGAGCAGGATCGCATCGTGGCCCTTGAGGCTCTCGATGTCCGCCTCGGTCAGGGTCTCCCCGTTGCGGAGATACCGGCGCGCGCCCAGGTCGTACTCGGTCTTCTCGACCCCCGGGACGAGCGCGTCCAGGACCCGGATCGCCTCGGCCGTCACCTCGACACCGATCCCGTCTCCGGGGATGACTGCGAGCTTCATGATGTCCGACCCCCGCTCAGACCAGGGAGATCTGGGTCGCCGTGGCGTCGAGCTCGGAGACGATCCGGTCGACGGTCGGTTCGGCGACCGCACGATCGACCCGCAGGATCAGCGAGGCACCTTCACCGGTGACGTCCTGGCTGAGCGCGGCGGCCTGGATGTCGATGCCCTCCCCGCCGAGGATGGAGCCCACCTTTCCGAGCACGCCCGGGCGGTCGGAGTAGTGGACGAACAGGTTCTGACCCTCGGCACGCATGTCGAAGCCGCGCTCGTTGATCCGGACGATCTTCTGCACCTGGTCCAGACCGGCCAGCGTGCCGGTGACATGGGCCGACGCGCCGTCCGCGGCCACCGCGGTGACGGTGACCGTGCTGCGGTAGGACTTCGACTCGCTGCGGGTCTCGACCGAGTGCGTGACACCGCGCTGCTCGGCCATCTGGCCGACGTTGACGAAGGTGGCGGGCTCGTCGGTGATGGCGGAGAACATCCCGCGCAGGGCGGCCAGACCCAGCACGTCCACCTGCTCAGCGGCCAGTTCGCCCGCGACCTCGACGGTCACGGTGGTGGGCACACCCGGGCACAGGTGACCGGCGATGAGTCCGAGCTTCCGGACGAGGTCGAGCCACGGAGCGACCTCGTCGCCGACCGGGCCGCCGGTGACGTTGACGGCGTCGGGGACGAACTCCCCGCGCAGGGCGAGCAGCACGCTGCGCGCGACGTCGGTGCCGGCCCGGTCCTGCGCCTCGCTCGTGGAGGCACCCAGGTGCGGCGTGACGACGGTGTTCTCGAGGTCGAACAGCGGCGAGTCGGTGCAGGGCTCGGTGTCGAACACGTCCAGGGCGGCGGACCGCACCTTCCCGGACCTCAGGGCCTCGACGAGCGCGTCCTCGACGATGAGTCCGCCGCGGGCGGCGTTGACGATCACGACGCCGTCCTTGGCCCGGGCCAGCCGCCCGGCGTCGAGCAGGCCGGCCGTCTCCTTGGTCTTGGGCAGGTGCATCGTGATGATGTCCGCGCGGGAGACCAGCTCATCGATGTCCACGAGCTCGATCCCGAGCTGGGCCGCGCGGGCGGCGGGAAGGTAGGGGTCGTAGGCGATGAGGTTCGTCTCGAACGCCGCCAGACGTTGTGCCACGAGCTGACCGATCCGACCCAGGCCCACCACGCCGACGGTCTTCCCGAGCAACTCGACGCCGTTGAAGGAGCTGCGCTTCCAGGTGTGCTCGCGCAGGGTGCGGTCGGCGGCCGGGATCTGGCGGCAGGCGGCCATGAGCAGGGCGACGGCGTGCTCGGCGGCCGAGTGGATGTTGGAGGTGGGCGCGTTGACCACCATGACGCCGCGCTCGGTCGCCGCGGGGATCTCCACGTTGTCGAGGCCGACACCCGCGCGACCGATGATCTTGAGCTTCGGGGCGGCGGCCATCACCTCGGCGTCGACGGTCGTGGCGGAGCGGACGAGGATCGCGTCCGCATCGGCGACGGCCTCGAGGAGCTTGGGACGATCCGGGCCGTCGACCCAGCGGACCTCCACGGCGTCGCCGAGCGCGTCGACGGTCGACTGGGCGAGCTTGTCGGCGATGAGGACGACGGGACGTCCGGATGCTGTCACAGTGGGATCTCCTCGGTGTCAATTTGGGCACACCCAGTCTAGGCCACCGCACACCGCCGAGGACCAGTGGCCGGGGTGGCCCGGGACGCCTACCGTGGCTGATGTCACCGCAGGCCCCGACCGACGTCCGACGAACGGATCACCTATGTTGCGCCCGCCCCGGTCGACCGGTTTCCCGGTCCGCCTGCCCAGCCCCTGGATGCCCGTCCTCGCCCCCGCGCGCGGCTCGACCGCGGTCGCCTCCTATCTCCGGGCACACCTCTACGGGGCGGCGGTGGGTCGCAGCCTCCTGGACCACTGCATCCGCGCCGTCGACGAGACCGACAAGACCCGCCTGGAGCCCCTGCGCGCCCAGTTCGAGCAGGAGATCGACACCGCCGCCGCGCTGCTGGCCCGGCTGACCCCCATCGGGACCCCGGGCCGGCGACTGCTGCGACTGTCGACCGGTCTCTCGTTCTCCGTGCTTCCGGTGGGGCCGGTGCTGAGCGATCCGCTGGCGCGGCTCGCGCTGCTGGAGGCGCTACGCACCCTCGTGGTGGCCAAGCGCTCCATGTGGGAACTGCTCGCGGACTCGTGGGTCGCCGACCAGCCCTCACGGGGCGACGACGACGAGGTGGGCGGACCCGGCACCCGACGCGTCCTCCTGGATCTGGCGGAGCAGGCCGTGGCCCAGGAGAAGGTGTTGGAGGAACTGCGCCGGACCTACGGCCTGGCGGTGTTCGAGTGAGGTCCTCCGCGCCGGTGCGGGCCGACGTGGTGGTGGTGGGGTCGGGGCCGAACGGCCTCGCCGCGGCACTCCTGTGCGCCCGCGCGGGCCGTCGCGTCGTGGTTCTCGAGGCCGAGGACACCATCGGGGGCGGGTGCCGCACCCTGCCCATGGACGGCATGCCGGGTGATCTCGGCGCGGACCTCGTCGTCGACCCGTGTTCGGCGGTCCACCCGATGGCCGCCGCCGCGCCGTTCTTC